>DATIPW010000244.1:0-2014 GCA_035471605.1 Anaerolineales bacterium
CCTCAGGGTCCTGCCGGGTCTTGCCCGAAGCACCGCGGACTGGGCGGGCTGGAGCTCACTGATGAACAAGAAGACCGTGAAGGACATTGACCTCAAGGGCAAGCGCGTGCTGATGCGCGTGGACTTCAATGTGCCGATGGCTGAGGGCAAGGTTGCGGATGACAAGCGCATCAAGGCATCACTGCCGACCATTCGATATGTTCTTGACCAGGGCGCTTCGCTCATCTTGATGAGCCACTTGGGCCGTCCGAAAGGGCGAACTGCGCCGGAATTCAGCCTGAAGGCCGCTTCGCAGGCGCTTGCCGGCCTGCTCGGCCAGCCGGTGCAGATGGCCCCTGACTGCATCGGAGCCACGGTTTCCGGCATGGCCCAGGCCCTCAAGCCGGGCGACGTGCTCATGCTGGAGAACACCCGCTTCCACGCCGGCGAGGAGAAGAATGACCTGGACCTGGCCAAGCAACTGGCCTCCCTGGGCGAAATCTATGTGAACGATGCCTTCGGCTCAGCTCACCGTGCCCATTCTTCGACGGAAGGCGTGGCCCGGTTCCTGCCCGCTGTCTCTGGCTTCCTGATGCAGCAAGAGCTTGAGTACCTTGGACGCGCCACTGCCAACCCTGAGCATCCCTACGTGGCAATCCTGGGGGGTGCCAAGATCAGCGACAAGATCGCCGTGGTCGAGAATCTGCTTGAGAAGTGTGACAGGCTGATCATCGGGGGCGGCATGGCCAACACCTTCCTGGCTGCAAAAGGCTTCGACATGCGGGACAGCCTCGTGGAGGCCTCCGCCGTCGAGACGGCCAGAAGCATCATGGCTCGGGCAGGGGATCGTCTGGTGCTGCCGATGGACGCGGTGGTGGCGGACAGATTCGAGGCCGGGGCAAATTCCAAGGTGGTGTCCGTGGACGCCGTACCCGCAGGATGGCGTGTCATGGACATTGGCCCGGGATCGATCGAAGCCTTCGAGACCGCGCTGCGGGGTGCCCGCCTGATCTTCTGGAACGGTCCGATGGGTGTGTTCGAGATGCCCCCGTTCGCCGAGGGCACCTTCGCCCTCGCCAAGCTGCTGGCCTCCTCCGGTGCGACGACTGTGATTGGGGGCGGTGACAGCGCCAGCGCCGTGAAGAAGGCCGGTGTGGCGGATCAGATGACGCACGTCTCCACGGGCGGCGGCGCCTCGCTGGAGTACTTGGAGGGCAAGGTGCTGCCCGGCGTTGCCGCGCTCCTGGACAAGTAGCCGGCCGATCTCGAACTGCTTCCGTACGATTCAAGACCGCGGCCTGCCCATGGCGCCGCGGTATCATCAGTGCATTGTGGTTTCCGGCAGGGCATGATGTGCCTGGGCCAAGGCTGCCAGCAGAAAGACGGTGATTCCGATGCGGACCCCAATGGTCGCGGGCAATTGGAAGATGAACATGACGGTGGAGAGGGCGCGCTCCCTGGTCTACGCCATGTCGGCCAGGTTGCGCGAGATCAGCGGCGTCGAGAAGGTGCTCTGCCCGCCCTTCACAGCCCTGCAGGCTGTCCAAGCCCTCCTGGAAGGCAGCGATATTGGCCTCGGGGCGCAGAATCTGCACTGGGAGGAAAAGGGCGCGTTCACCGGAGAGATCTCACCAGCCATGGTGCGGGAACTGTGTCGCTATGTGATCCTCGGCCACTCAGAGCGGCGCACGCTCTTCGGCGAAACCGACGACACCGTGAATCGGCGCGTGATCGCCGCGGCCAAGGCTGAGCTCACGCCTATCTTCTGTGTGGGCGAAAGCCTCCAGGAGTACGAAGCCCAGCGCACGGCTGAGGTCGTCCGTCGCCAAATCAAGCTTGGGCTTTCCGGCTTGGAAGCCCAATTCGCCGGGCGGCTGGTGATTGCCTATGAACCCGTGTGGGCCATAGGCACCGGCCGGGCAGCAACCTCCGAGGCAGCCAGCCAGGTCGTGCGCCACGACATCCGTTCGGTTCTGGCGGAGCTCTTTGGCGCGGACACTGCGCAGGCGATTCGGGTGCTATATGGGGGCTCGGT
>DATIPW010000245.1:0-6550 GCA_035471605.1 Anaerolineales bacterium
GCAATGGCCATGGCCACCCCGATTTCCCGCGCCTTGGCGCGAGCCCCTGCGAGCGCGCGTTCTGCATCCGCTAGCAGCATGCCTCAATCGCCTCCGTCCAATACCCGGCCCCAGTGCGCGGCCGTCCGCGTGGGCAAACCCTGCGCCTGCCTCATCCGACCACCGGCTGAAAACCGCGGATGCGGTCCTTGTCCAGCAGCACAATGTACCCGGAGAGAATGCCCTCGGTATAGTTGCTCCCTGGATTCAAGCACAGCGTGCGGCCGATGTTGGCAGAGCCCTTGGCCTCGTGCACGTGGCCGTGCAGCCCCAGCAGCGGCTGGTAGGTCTCGATCGCCTTGCGCACAGCGGTGCTGCCCACCGGAACATAGGTCCGGCCCCCGTCCACCGGGACCAGATTCTCGTCCAGCAAGGGCGCCTCGTCAAGCTTTGAGTTGTGCGGAGGCACGTGCAGGTTGAAGATCGAGTTCTTCACATCCTTCAGCTGCTCGGCCTGCTGCTTGATGGCTTCGAACAGGTCCTCCTCCGACATCTCGCGGTGCGTGTTCCACGGGGTCGGATTGGAGAAGCCCTCGTTGATCATCTCATGGTGCTCGTCCAGCGCAAAGATCTGCCGCTCCGCCATCACCACCACCTCGGAGCCTTTGAACAGCTCATTGATGAACATCGGGTCGTCATTGCCGGCGGTGACGATGATGCGCCGGCCGGTTCCCTTGAGCTTGCGCTCGGCGAACTCCAGCCACCCCTCAATGGTGCGGGCCATCAGGGACTCGAACAGCTTCTCCTGGACCTCGGGCGAGCCGGCAAACTCCTCGAACTGCTCCTGGGTCATGCGGCTGGGGTAGAAGCCCGCGGCGCGCACGCGCTTTTCAAGCTTGGCCAGCTCTTCCTCGCCGCGCACCTCCACCGTCTCTCCCAGGAAGTTCGTGCTGTGCTTCCCACCGGCTGATTCCACGATCGCCTGGATGCCCTTGCCGGTCATATCTCCGCCCAGGATGATGGTATCCACGTCAAAAAACTCGCCGGAGTTGACCAGCTTCTGCCAGCATCGCTCCGAACCATGGATATCCGTGGCAAAAAGGAATTTTGTGGGCGAACCCTTCTTTGCGGGCACGTCAGGCTCCTCCTAGCTCCAGCTTCTGATTGTATTCACCCAGCGGGGGCGCCGCAACCCCTCCATTGCGGCGCCCACCGGTCGTTCCGCCGTCACGTGGTGGCCGGTGCTGGGCAACCAGCCTGTCAGCCAGAGCCCTATTCCGCAGGGATCTCGCGATAGGTCATATCCGTGTCTACGCCCTGGCGCCTGCGGAACGCGCGGTAGGCAAAGTAGATCACGGCGCTGATGAGGATCGCGCCAAAGATGTACATGGCGGAGAGCGGATCGTTGGTGCCGTAGCGGGCGTCCGTGATGTACAGGTAGAACATGATCGCGAAGTACACCGCGCCCAGCGCACCCATGACCGTGATCAGCGGCGCGCCGCCGACCTTGTACTTGGAGATCGGGGAATCCGCGTAGATCTTCTTGGTCGACTTGAGGTACGGGAACAGCATCCCCACCACCGTGCTGGTGGCGAAGGCGATCGAGGTCATCAGCGGCATGTCCAGCGTGAGCTTGCTGAAACCCGTGAAGAAGTACAGCCAGCCCATGATCAGCGATCCGACGTAGCAGATGGCGATGGCCACGATGGGGGCGCCCCAGCGCTGGGAGATGCGGGCCACAAAGCCCGGCAGCATCCGGTCGTAGGACATGGCGAACATGACGCGGGTGGACATGACCATGTTGTTGGTCGGCCAGATCCAGAACCACGCCGCCAGGCCCAGCGCGATCCACAGCCAGACCAGCGGATTCGTGCTCAGCGACATCAGGAAGATGCCGTAGTAGGGTGCCACCGGCATATCGCCCGTGTTGCCCGTGATCCACAGGAAGTTGGAGGACGTGAAGAACTCGTTGCTGATGCGGGAGATCAGCAGCCACATGAAGCCGGCGCAGATGATCATGGAGAAGATGTTGCCGCCCATGAACATCTTGAAGGAGTTCTTGAACTGGCTCACGCCGCCGATCTCACCCACCAGCGTGCCCGTCCAGGCGATATACATGAAGGTGTAGGCCAGCGCCGGGCCGATCAGGAACGACGAGGCGGCGCTCGTCTGGGCCAGCGGCACCGCCGTGTAGCCGTTGTCCTTGGCCATCTGCAGCACGGTTTGGAAGGCCTCTCCGTTGCCCCAGCCCAGGGTGTTCTGCATGAAGCTGTTGAAGGCCGCCTGGAACCCGGCGGAGCTGGTGAAGAGCAGCATCCCGACCCAGGTCAGGATGGCCAGCATGCCGATGTAGAAGCTCCAGCGCTGGACCTTGGCATAGAACCGCATGCCCAGGGTGATGACAACGGCCGCGAAGGTGCAGTAGAACACATAGAACCACCACGTGCCGACCTTGGAGATCAGCCAGGTGGCAAAGGCCGTCAGTCCGGGGGCATTGAACATCTTGCCCAGGCTGATGAAGAACGGGGCCACCACCATGCTCGAGCCCGGCGCAACATTGGAGGCCATGTAGAACCAGGGTCCAAAGAGAAGCGGCGTGAAGACCAGGATATACCCCCAGAAGCCGCCCAGCGAACGGCTGATCCACACGTAGTCACCGCCTGCGCGCGGCATCAGGCTGGTGAGCATGGCATACACGGTGAAGCACGGAATGAACGCCAGGCACACGATGACGATGCCCAGGGGAATGTTGGCATCGTTCCACGGGTGCGCCACAGCATAGGACAGCGCGGCCGCCACGATGATGGAGTCCGCATACACCCCATACAGGAAGCCGTCAAAAATGGAGAAAGCCCTCACCAAGCCTGAGGACTTTCGTAGAAAAAGACCTGCAGCTGCTTTGGTGCTCATTTCTTCTCCTTTTGCTTGCGTGCTCCGGGCATGATTCATGACGGCGGAAAACGACTGCGGCAGATTCTAGCATGGGCCTCATTTTCTCAGGGTGCCATCTTGCGCCCTGCCAGAGGTAGGTGTTTGGGCGCGTGACCCGGGTCGCAACGCAGGACACGCTGGGGTGTTTTTATACTGTCATCGGCGGACAGAGCAGGACCCCTCGGCGCGCCCGCGGGTGACCGGCACCCTGGTTCTGTGAGCAAGGCAGCCACGCGCGGCAGCGGTCCGGAGGCCGATGGCTGCCTGAAGCATCGATATGCCGCTCAGGATGCGCCGGCGGCGTGCGGTCGCGCGACCTCCAACCGGCCCTTCCTCGCCAGGCCCACAACTGCAACCATCACCCAGAACCCGGCAGCAAGGACGTAGCTGTAGATCAAGAGTGGCCTCCCCGCTATCGCCAGCGCCCCGGGGCCGAGGATGAATGTGCAGCCCGTCAGGCTGGCATGCATCAGCATCGCCAGGAGCAGGCTTCCGGTGTGCTCGTACACCCACACCATCAGCACGCGGAAAGCCACCAGCTGTCCCACCAGGTAGCCGATGCCATTGATCAGGATGAAGATGCCCATGGGGAGGTCCCCGGCGGATATCTGCGCGGCCCAGAAATTGTGGGGCAGCAGGTGCCAACCACCCCACAAGATGCCGACGATCAGGCCGGTTGTGAGCAGGCCGCGGCGCGGCAGGAGGCGGGGGATCGCGAATCCCGTCCAGCCGATTTCCTCCAGGATACCCACCACCAGCGCGCTCATCAGGCCTGAAAGCAAAAACCCTGCCCTGTTCGGCGTTGTCAAAAGGCCCGGGGTATAGGCCTCGGAGACGCGCCCCAGGATCAGGTGGACCGCCGCGAATACCACGGGGGCCGTGAAGAGCGCCACCGCGTACCAGCCGGGGTGCACCCGCCACCTGCGCAGGCGTGCTAGCAACTCACGGAAACCCGCTCTGCCCCCCACCACACCCGTGAGCAGCAGCCCGGCGATGCTTGGACCGCCAAGTTGTACCGGGATGGCGACGGCGATCAGCCGCTCGAACTCGTCGGCCGTCGCCGGAAGGCCTGCGGGCCCGCCGATCAACAGCAGTATGCCGCCGGAAGAGATGGCAAATACCAGGAGGTAGTAGATGAAGACCGGGTGCCGCCTGACAATGGCCGCGAGGGTGGGCATTCTGCTCTCCTTTCGACTTGCGCGTGGAGGCTCCGGAGGTTCCGGCACGCTTCTGCAAGGGCTCCACCCACACTATACGGACGGCGGGTGCGCGAGTCACGTGCCAAACATCCTGAGATTCGGCATTCGGCCCCCCGACCCGCGAGCCACCCTAAGGCCTCCCACGGCTGGTGGCAGACGCGGACGCTGCCCGGCACGGCGCGCACCGGGCCATTCACGAAGCGGCGGAGAAGTGGTAGAAGAAGGGCTGGGGATATGCAGCGCCCCACCCGCACCGCGGCCAGCAGGGGCGCCGGGCCAGACCTGCCACAAACTAGCAGCCTGTGGAGTAGCTCATGAAAATTGATATTTCAAGGCAACAAGGAAATGTGCCGGTGACCGTCGTGCGCCCGCAGGGCGACCTGGACGGATCGACCTACACGGAGCTGATCAACACCGTTCGGCAGCTGGTGACGGAGGGCGCGCGGGACTTCGTCATCGATCTCAGTGACGTGCCCTTCCTGTCCAGCGCGGGCCTGATGGCGATCTTCAGCACCACGCTGCTGCTGCAGGGACAGGCGCCTCCCGATGTCGCGGTAGGCAGGAGCGCATTGAAAGGAATGGATCGCAGCCGGGTGAGCGAAAGCCTGAAGCACGTCAAGCTTCTGGGCCTGAACCCCGGCGTGGCGGAGACCTTCGATAAGGCCGGCTTCTCCCAGCACTTCGAGATCTTCTCAGACCTGCAAGCGGCGGTTGCCTCCTTCTAGACCATCCTCGGGCGAACGGAAGACAGCCGCCGCGCGGCGCCACTTTCGAACGCCGCGCACGTGACGGCGGCTACTGCACCAGCAGCGTGATTTCGAACCCCAGCGAGGGAGCCAGACAGGGCGGCGTCAGGGACTGGCACGCAGGATGGCCCACGGCGCTCAGCGTCGCGCTGCCGGCCGCCCGGGCCAGATAGACTCCCGCCGCAGCATCGATCACCGCCGGATCGCTGATCGTGACCGACCAGTTCAGCCCAGGTACGAGCCGGAGCCGGAAACTCTGCCCGGGTCGCAGGCTCACTGTCCTGCCATTGTCCTCCATCGTCAACTCGAGCTCGGGCTGCGGGTCCGTGAATCGCAAGGTCTGCAAGATGGATTGGACCCCGGCATCGCCGGGCCGATCGGTGAGGACCGCGAATACCCGGGCCCCGTAGGGGAAGTAGTACTCTTGCCGGAAGGCATATGTGTACCGCACACCCGGATGGCCGTTGAGTACCACGTCCGACCTGGCCGCCTCCGGCACGCTCTGTGCATACAGGTTCATGATCTGGTCGAGAGTGCGGAAGTCCAGGCTGACGCTGAGGTATGTGACGCCCGGCTCGGCGCTGTCCTGGGGCGAGAAGAGCACTTCCTTGTTCAGGCTGTAGGCCATCCCGTATTCGTCGACGCGCCAGCCAGCGGGCAGCACAAGCTGGTACCCAACCTCGGCATTCACGTAGGCGCCGCCGGTGGGCAGCAACGTGGGGCCAGGAGGAACCGCGGTCGGGGCAACCGGCTCCTGCGGCCTGATCCACAGCTCGGGTCCCACCGGCAGAAGGTGGACGCCCGGCGCCAGGTATTGGCCGACCGGATCGCCCCGCATCGCCTCTTCTCCATCTTCCAGGTTGAACATGGATGATCCCAGGGGGAGCCGTATGGGAGCGCCGGATCGATTGAGGACGCGCAGGCGCTGGGTGGGCACCAGTGCGATGCAGCGGCCGGCGAGCGGCAATCCATCCGGACCCAGGCCCAGCACGATGACTGCGGGATCCTCCTGCTGCTCCGCACAGATGCCAGCGGCGGGAGCTTCACGGTCGGGCGGCTTCAGCCCTCCCGCCGTGAGCGGCTCGATTGAAGCCAGAACCTCCGCCGCGGCGGAGTAGTTGCCTTCGATATCAATCTCGAAGTACCTTCCATATAGATGCGCAAGCACCCGGTGGAGGATGCCTCCGGAACCGGAGACAAGCGTTAGGCGCGCCGCCGGTTGGCCCGCGATCTGCAGCCGTTCCTCGGCAAAGATCTCCAGGTTCTGCGCCAGCGCCGCCTGCCGGACGCCCTCGACCCATTCCTCGAAGGAACCCGGGGGCGCGGCCAGTACCGCCAAGGCAAAGTGCATCCGCATTGTCTTGTCGGTCCATTCCAACTTGTGCGGGGGATTGGACGGGTCGTACGAGGACAGCGTCAGATCGGCCGGCGTCTCTTGCAGGTACCAGGCAGCCGGGTAGCGAAACTGGATTGCCAACGACGGGCTCTAGTGCAGCAAGACTTCTGCGGCGCCCGCCAGTGCATCTCCCGGCGTGGAGCCCGGCGCCGGCCACACTTGCAGCGTGGCGCTCAGGGCATCCTCAGCGGTTGACCGACCAGATTGTGCCCCGGGCGCGCAGCTGGCAAGCAGCACAGCGGGAGCGATGACCAGCAGAGAAAGGGCTGTGAATCGAGGCATTGCGGCGCTCTCTTTTC
>DATIPW010000246.1:0-4299 GCA_035471605.1 Anaerolineales bacterium
CACCACAAAGGAGGCAGCGCCTGCCGCGGTGAGCGCCCCGTGAGTCGGCGCCTTGATCTCCAGAACGAACAGCACAAAGGCCGTGATGATGAAGACCAGGCCGAACCAGTTGACCGGTAGGACTCCTAGGCCGTAGATCGCCAGCGCCAGGCAGATCACGCCCAGAAACCCCGGCACCCAAGTGCCCGGATGCGTCAGCTCGACCTGCAGTGCCAGTACGCCGATCGATAGCAGAATGAACACGATGTTGGGGTCGGTCACCACTAGCAGCAGCTGTTCGATCAAGCTCATATCGACCGTCTCGGTCAAAGCGTTGCGGGTGTCAAGCGCCTGTTCTCCCTTGGGCATGCTGACCTCGAACCCGTCCATTTGCTGCAGCAGATCGTCCTGGTTGGGCGCGATCCAGTCGATCAATCCCGCATTCATGGCCTCGCTTGCCGAGGCTGCCTTGGCATGGTCGATCATGTCCTGTGCCAATTGGATCGCCGCCGGCCCCCGCCGTGCCACCAGGGGGCGGACCGAGGCCTTCAGGATCTCGGTCTCCTTGGCCTTGATGGTTGGATCCAGTTCCTGCCCGCCCGTGCCAACCACGCTGGAGGCTCCAATGATCGCCTCGGGCGCCATGGCAGCTGCGTGTCCGGCCATCGTTACCAGCGCCCCCGCGCTCCCCGCCATCGCGCCGTTCGGGGCGACGTACACGATCACCGGCACATGGCTGGCCCGGATGGTCTGGATGATGCCGCTCAGGCTCTTGGTGTCGCCGCCGGGTGTGTTCAACCAAACCAGCAGCGCCTCCGCCTCGCGTCGTTCCGCCACCTCAATCCCGCGGCCAATGTACTCGGCCATCGGCGGCGTAATGGGTCCCGTGGCCCTCAGCACCAGGATCAGCGGCTGATCCCCTTGCGCCTGCGCCGCAATCGGTCCCAGCCACATGGCTCCCAGGACCAACAACGATCTTATTAGCCTCATTTCACCTCTGAGGAGATTATAACGCCCGCGGCATGGGGCTGCGGGCTTGGGGGCTCGGCTGCCTGAGTAGTGCTAGAACTGACCTTCCAGGTAGGCTCGAGTCCGTTCGTGTTTGGGATGCATAAAGACCTCGCGCGCCGGCCCGGCCTCAACAACCTCCCCCAAATACATGTACACCACATAGTCGGCCAGCCGCTTGGCTTGGCGCAAGGTGTGTGTCACGATCACCGTCGTGTAAACGTTCTTTAGGTCCAACAGCTTGCTCTCGATATTCAGCGCCGAAATCGGATCCAGCGCGGACGTCGGTTCATCGCCCAGAATGATCTCCGGCTCCACCGCCAGTCCGCGTGCCAGGCATAGCCTCTGCTGTTGACCGATTGAAAGACTGGTGGCTGGATCGTGCATTCGCCTGTGGACCTCTTCCCACAACCCCGCGATTTCCAGGTAGTGCCGGACGGCCTCCTTGTAGTCGCGGCGGCTGCGTTTCATCCTGTGCACATGCATCCCGTACGCCACGTTGTCATAGATGGACATGGGCAGTGGCGACGGCCGCTGTGCCAGCAGCCCAATCCGTTTGCGAACTTCTGTCTCGTCCACGTCCCTGGCGTATATGTCCTGCCCGTCCACCAACACTTTGCCTGAGACTCTTGCCCCATCCGTCAGCTCCAGGAAGCGGTTGAAGGTCTTTAGCAGCGTGCTCTTGCCGCACCCGGATGGACCCATGATCACCGTGATCTGCCTCCTGGGGATCTCCAGGTTGACATCAGCCAGGGCCTGAATCCTCCCATAGTACGCATTCAGATTGCGCACCTGGATGTGCGGATCGGCCGCTGAGGCGGATCCACCGTCTTTCAAGCCAGGGGCAGGGGACGTTCTTTGCCAGGGGCCCAGCTTCATGTCTGCTCCGCTCACTTGACGGCGTACCTGCCAAGCCTGCTGGCGATGCCGCGCGAGCCCAGGCTCACCAGCAGAACGATGGCCGTAAGGATGAGTGCGGAGGCGTAGCCCCGTTGCTGCACTTCTGGGAAGGGCGACGCCAGTTGGAAAAAGACCGCCAGCGGCAGTGATGCCGTCGGACGCAGGAGCGAGGTCGTGATCCGGTCTGTGTACCCTGCGGTGAAAAGCACCGACGCTGCATCGCCAATTCCCCGTCCAAAGGCCAGTAGGATGGCCGTGACGATTCCGGGCAGCATCTGCCGCGTTACGATCCGCACGGCCACTTCAAGTTTGGTCGAGCCCAGGGCCAGCGCGGCCTGCTCCAGGTCCTCAGGCATCCGCCGCATGACCTCATCCATCGCGCGCACCATGATCGGCAATTCCAGCAACGCTAGCACGAGCATCCCCGCTAGGAGTGAGGCCCGCATTCCGATCGCCAGCATCAGGGTGAAGCCAAACGCCCCGTATACAATCGAAGGGATCCCCCACAAGACGTCCAGCGCGAGTCGCACGTATCGCCCCCAAGGGGATTCGCGCAGGTAGGTCTCAAGGTACAGGGCCATCGGCAAGCTCAGGAGCAAGGCAGCTACGGTTCCCCCGCTGGCAAGATACACTGACCCGATGATCGCGTTCAGAACTCCGCCCCCTTTGCCCATGAAATAGCCGCCTTCTGGGGGCCGGGAGATCATCTCCCAGCTCATCGCCGGAATGCCCCGCAGCAGGATCGTCCACAGGATCATAGTCAGGCTGCCGGCCACCAACGCCATCGAAAGGTACATCGTGCCTCTGACTATCGCCTCGGCGACGTGCCGGCGTTCCCAACGTCTGCCGCTCATGTCCAGCCTCTGCCCAAGAGTCGCTGTAGGACTAGCGTGGACAGCACGTTGAAGACCAGGATCACGCCCAACAGTACCAGCGCGCCGCCCAACAGCGCCGCGTCGTAGAGCGGGATGGACATCATGTCCCCGTAGTTGTTCGCGATCAGGGCTGGAAGCGGGTAGGCGGCGTCGAAAAGGGACGTGGGTACTTGCACCACGTTGCCCACTACCATAAGTACCGCGATCGTTTCGCCGAGGGCTCGCGACGCCCCCAGCACGATCCCGGCAACTAGGCCCGGAAGGACCTTGGGGATTACCACACGTCGGATGGTTTGCCAGCGTGTCGCGCCAACTGCTAGGGAGGCGTGCCGCAGCTCCTCGGGTACGGTATCCAGGATTTCATACAGGACCGCGATCATGAAGGGCGCGACCATAACGGCCAGCACGATGCCCGCCGCCAGAATGCCGAATCCTGTCGGCTGATTGACTTGCAAAGCCGGAACGGTCGCCATCCACCCCTTGGCAAGAGGCGCCAGTACGTCCTCCACAAACGGCACCACCGCCAACAATCCCCACACCCCGTATACCACCGGCGGGATGGCCGCCAACAAGTCCAGGATAGGTTTCGCCAAGGTGCGCGTCGCCGCGCTCGCGTACTCAGATAGATACAAAGCCGTGAGTACACAGGGCAGGATTGCCAGCCCCATGCCGACGCCCGTCACCCAAGCGGTACCGGCCACGAATGGCCAATATCCGAACAGGCCTTGCTCGGGTTTCCAGACGGCGGCAAATATCGTCTCGGAGAGCGCCCTTCCCCCCACAACCGGCCACGAACGGATGGTGAGGGCAGCCGTGATCATCGCGATCAGCAATACTGGCAGGACCGTCACGATCGAAAACGCCCGCCGCGCGTTCTCAGCGGCGCGCCTGCGGGCCGCCGCAGGAGGCCCGTGGCTGTGCCGGCCCTCGGCCCGTCCGGGAGAATTGCGCATCTTACTGCGCACCTCGTCCGCTACTTGAGCTTCTGCAGCGATTCAGCCTGCTGTTCTGGCGTCAACTCGACGTATCCCGCGGCATCCAGGTATTGCTGGCCGTCGGTCAGGATCCAACGCAGGAAGGCCAGCACGAGCCCCGTGGGCCTCCCCTTGGTGGCTAGGTTCTCAAAACGGGCGGGCGGAGACGGGTACGTTCCGTCGGCGATCGCTTTGACCGCCGCCGCCTTTCCCTGGTAGTTCTCGCCCTCGTCCGCGTTGCCGTTGGCGTTGAGATCCATTGGTGGTACCGCAATTCCCTCCACTGTCCTGCCTGTCGAGATATCGAAAGTGCTATTCAGGTTGCTGAAACCTATCCCCAGCGGATCCTTGCGAACCGTATCCACGTGGGCAGGTTCGCCGTTCACGCCGATCCCCAGCAGATCAGCCTGCGATTCTCCGCCCGCAAAACGGGCCCACTGGTCGGCCGCTCCCGCGGAGTCGGAGCGCGTGTACACGTGAATTTCGTCGACGATTGAAAGGTCACCCAGCACCTGACCCCACGTCTTGACTCTGCCGGTGACGAACACGCCATGGAAGGTTGC
>DATIPW010000247.1:0-4368 GCA_035471605.1 Anaerolineales bacterium
GATCACCAGCGTATCCCTGCCCGCGGCGAACGCCGGGAGCCCGTAGTCGCGGTGGACAAAGACAGGTACCTTTGCCTCAGCAGCACAATAGGCAGCCAGCAGGTCCGCCCCGATGGCGGAGCCGCCCAGCCCCGCAATCACCACCCGCGCAACGCCCCCAGCCCCTATCGGCGGGAGGGGCAGCGACTGTCCCAGCGCCCAGGCGTCGGCGAGTTGCCTGGGCAAACCATCGATCTCGCCGATCATGTTTTGCGTGTCAATTTCCTTGAAGTGCTTCAGGTCATCAAGATTCATGGGCTCGCCTGTCTACTATTTTGGCCAAGGAATGAGCCGGTAGTGATCCCGGCACCTCTCCCAGCATACCAACGGAGAATCCTTCAGCAGGAACACCGTCTTGGTTCCTGCCACGCCATGATACTCCACCCGGACGTAGTTCTTGACGAAGAAGGGTCTGACGGTGGCATGGCCCCAGGCAAACGCCTGGGAGTAGGTCGGCCGCCGCTGCACGATCGAATACTCCAGATCGTATTTGTTGTGGCCGGGGACGCTGATCATCCCGCCCCAGCCGGAGTCACCGGAAACATCGGCCGCCAAACGCGCGATGTGGGGATCTGACTTGCCCAGGTAGTCGATCGCATAGCGGTCGACATAATAGGGCAACGTCCCCGCCCAGATCACGCCCACACTGGCACCTGGCCGGGTCAAAGCGTTGATGGCGATGGCAGCGTTCGTGTGGGTGCGGTTGGCAATCGCGGCCGATGTCGGGCCGCGCACTGCCATATCCGGAAGAAACGGCAGATCGGCAAAGGCCACAGGCACCAACGCAAGCAGCCCGACTAGCGCGCCCGCGTACCTCGAGGCCCATCCGCGATTGATGAACGATGCTGCGGTAGCCGCCCCTCCAACGGCCAGGATGATCAAGGCGGGCATACCCGGCGCAAGCATGCGCCACGTGCTCCAAACGTCGCCACCGACGTAGACCTGATAAGCCAGGGCGGTCAGCATCACGGCCAGCAAGAAGACGCGCTCAGGCCGTAAGGCACGCCACACGGAGATGGCCGCCAGCACGAAAAGCGGCCAAGTCTGCTCCACGAACCCCAGACTAAAGCGAACGCCATCGATCAGCCGAATGCGCAAAGGATATTGGGTCAGCTTAAGGACGTAGGTGTTGGGAAGCAACTGACCGTAGTATACGGTTCGGAACACAGTCTGCGCAACTGCAAACGACAACACGAGCACCGCTGCATAGCCAATGCGGCGCAGCTTGCCAGTGTTGCCGCTGGTCCGCCAGCTGACGACGGCCAGGAAGGCGAAGACAAGAGCAGTCAGGACAAGCGAATCGTTCCGCAATAGGAAAGCCAGGCCCGCGGCTACGGCCACCCAGAACAAGTCCACCGTGCGCTCATGCCGCAACCAGCGCAGTCCGAGTAGCGCGCACAGCAGGAACAGCAGGGATAGCAGACCGGTCTCCATGCCCATCAGCGTCCAGTAGCTCAATGGATAGTACAGCAGCACGGAAGCAAAGACTAGCGCGGCCACAAGACGCGCGTGGGGCATCCCTGAGTAGACATCCTTCGCCGCCAAGCGCGCCAACCAGGCAATTCCGAGGACAATCGGGAGGCCGGCTGTTTGAACGGCAAGCACCGCAAGGCTCTTGGGCAGGAGCCAGCATGCTATCGCCATCAAGAGCGTCATCAGCAGGTTTGAGTACCCCTCGACGCGTTCGCCCGGGTTCCAGACGAGCCCCTGCCCATGCGCAAAATTCCAGGCATAGCGCATGGAGATCATCGCATCATCGAAGAGCCCGAAGTAGCGCTGCCCATCGAGGGCGACATAGGAGCTGTGATAGATGAATAGGCCAGCCCACACGGCGTAGCCGAGGGCCAGTGCCGTGAGGAAAACGCGCTCAGCCGTCGTGGATTTCAATGCTCAGCGTTCTCTGGCGAGCCGCCTGGGGGCAGGCGCACTCTCTCTCATCTGTGTGCCGCCGCCAGCTTGTAGATTTCGCGGCGTGTCCAGCCGGACTCGCGGGCCAGCTCGGCTGCCACCACTGTGGCCGCATCACCACCGGCCAGCCGCGTGCGGATGGCCGCCCGGAGTTGGGCTTCCGTCCACCGCTCGGAAGCGCCTGCGCGCTTCCCTTGAACGACAAGAGTGAACTCGCCGCGAGGCTCTTTGAAGTACCGCACGGCTTCGCCGAGGTGTCCACGCCAGATCTCTTCATGCAGCTTGGTCAACTCCCGCGCCACCGCGGCGGATCGGTCGCCTAGTACAGACTGCAGGTCCTCCAGCGTGTCTCGCAGGCGGTGCGGGGCTTCCAGGAATACGAGAGTGTATGGCAGACCTGAGACGAGTTTCAGTGCCGCCTTGCGTTCGGTGGACCTGCGCGGCAGGTACCCGAGATACAGGAAGGAATCTGTGGGTAGCCCGGACGCCACGAGGGCTGCCACCGGCGAGGCAGGACCGGGAATGGGCCGAACCCCATGGCCGGCCTGGAGCGCCGCCCGGATCAGTTCGTAGCCCGGATCATTGAGCCCCGGGGTGCCCGCGTCGGATACGACAGCCACCTCCCCGCGCGTCAGCTCTGAGAGAATCACGTCGAGACGGCTCAGTTTGTTCTGCTCGTAGTAGCTGATGCATCGCGTGTGGATATCATAGTGAGTCAGCAGCTTCCGAGTCACGCGTGTGTCTTCGGCGGCGATCAGGCTGACTTGCCGCAGAACGCGCAGGGCACGGGCCGATATGTCTTCCAAGTTTCCGATGGGAGTCGCCACCAGATAGAGCGTGCCCATCCCCGAATTCTATCATCGGGGTCCGCGTGGCTCGGCCTGGTCGGCGGCTGGAAGTAAAACAGGCACCCCGCGGTGCCTGTTCTTGTGCGTCCTTTCCCTCTGGCCCGTGGAAATCAGCCGCATGCCCTCAAAGAAATCTCATAGATCATGCAGCCAGCGTTCTCGGGCTTGGGCGGCGCGCAGCAGGCATTGTCATAGTTGTACTCGCTCCCCTCGGCGCACTGGCCGACGACAGTGCTGGTCGATGGCGTCGGAATGGGTAAGCAAACCTGCAGATCGAATTTGGTGAGATTCTGCGGCCCGTAGCAATTAATCACCTGCCGACCACCCTGCTGGTTCTTCAGGTCACAGGTATAGCCATCCCTTAGCGATGTGAAAGTTGCGCCCAGGGGGATGCTGTAGTCCGTAACAGCGCGCTTGTTGACACAATACTGGTTGCCCTCTTGGATATCCGGGACCGGAATCTCGGGGACCACTCCTGGGGCGCAGACCGGTGCCATCACCGGACCGCTCGTGGGCTCGATCGTTGGCTCAACCGTTGCAGTCGGCAACGGGGTCTCAGTGGGCGCAGGCACAGTCTGCGTCGGCGGCGGTGCAGGCGCCAGCAATCCGCTGCCCAAGACAACGGCAGCGCCGCCAGCCACAACCACCACTAGGCCGATGATTCCGCCGATCACCAGGCCGCGCTTGGATCCGCCGGCCGTTGCACGGGCCTTGGCGGGCTGGGCCGGGGCTCGGGCTGCCTGCGTGGCAGGCTTCTTTCCGAAAGCCGCCTCGCTCAACGCGTGTGCCAGCTCCGTGGCGGTTTGGTAGCGAAGCGATGGATCCTTCGCCATGGCCGTCTTGATGATGGTATCGGTCTGTCCAGGCAGGGAGGGGTTGACCTTCAGGATCTCCGGTACGGGATCCGTGATGTGTTTCACCGCCACACCCATGGGAGTGGTGGCTTCATACGGCTGGTGGCCGCTGAGCATCTGGAAAATGATCACTCCCAAACCATAGATGTCGCTGCGGTTGTCGACTTGTTCGCCCTGGGCCTGCTCCGGGCTCATATAGGCCGGCGTTCCAATGATGCCGCTGCCCGTCATGTTGGTCGCGGAGTCCGTGATCTTTGCCACGCCGAAATCGGAGATGAAAGGATCTCCGTTGCTGTCGAAAAGGATGTTATCCGGCTTTAGGTCGCGGTGCACCAGCCCGTTCTTGTGTGCATACGCCAGGGCGGACGACAGGCGCTCAATGATGCGAGCCGCATCCTCAAGTGAGAATTTGCCTTTTTCGATCCACTGGCTCAGAGATCCGCCGGGCATGAAGCGCATTACGAAATAGGGAACCCCATCCTCCTCGCCCACATCGTAGACCGGCACGATGGCCGGGTGTTCCAGTGAGGCGATCGTCTTGATCTCGCGTCTGAAGCGATCGCGAAACTGCGGGTCATGCATAAGTTCGCGCGGCAGCACCTTGATGGCCACTTCGCGCTCAAAACTTGGGTCGTAGGCGCGGTACACCGTTGCCATGCCGCCCCGGCCCAATTCCGACTTGACTGCGTAGCGCCCGATCTTCTCTGGTATGGTCATGC
>DATIPW010000248.1:0-3511 GCA_035471605.1 Anaerolineales bacterium
CCGGCCCAGATGGCTGAGAAGGTCCAGAACGCCTGATTGGGCCTGGGCACCGATCCGATGACCGCCGCAATGGGTATCTCCTTGCGGACCTCATCGGCCAGGTTCTTGAGGCGACCTTCGTAGAGGCAGATTCCGGCGGCATCCGGGAGCCGGTTGGGCCAGGCAACGCATGCCACTTGTTTGCCGGAGTCCGCCCACAGGCTGTGAGCCCCTTCGAGAGCCATCCACAGATTGTGCTCGCGGAACTCGTCCGAGGTGGAGAGCTGCTTGGGGCGGGGGCGCTGTTCACCCAGACCCCAGAGCGTGTTGCCTGCGTCACATGCCACCAGGATGGAGGCGGTCAGCGCCCGCAGCCGCGCCGGTGACAGGTTGAGGCTTTCCAAGCGGCCGATGATGGTTGTCAGGAAATAGAGCGGCCGCGGCAGGTAGTGCTGCAGGGCCTCCTGCACCATGGGGCGTTCGGGGTCATCCCTGGCGGCCACGCGTTCGAGGGCCCGCGAGCGGTGCAGCGCGTCGGCCGCGGCGAGGCTCCGGGCGCGCTCCACGTCTTCGCTGGAGATGTCCTTCTGGCCGCGGTCGCCGCACTCGCTGCACTCATAGAATCTGGCGAAGGGCGCGTCCGCCCCCTTTTTCCAAAGGTAGGACCCGGCTTGGATCTCCCTGCCGCATTGCTCGCAGCGCGTGAGATACAGCGACCGCAAGTGGGTTTCCAGCCGCTCGTCCCCGCGCTTGGAGGCTGCGAGCTCGGCCAGGGCGGCTCTGAATTCGCTTGCGGCGGGCGGGTCGACGGCCAGTTCCAGGAGAAAACGCGTGATGGGGTTGTTGACGGTGACCAGCACCCGGCATCCGGCGCGCGCCGCTTCGATCGAGACTCGCGGTGAGAAGCCAAAGGGGTCGAGCAACCAGGAGCCGGGCGCGGCATTCTGGGCCACCCAAGCCGCGACGGTCCCGACCTCAAGCGGCGGCAGGAAGCGGGAGAGCGGCCCGGGCTCCTGCGGTGGGGACCCGGGGACATAGGCCATGTCCTGCATCCAAGGCAGTATACAGTTGGGGGCGGGTGGGGCAACCTTGCTACTTCATGCCATTCCCCGGGCCTGTGGGTGAGAGCGACGCGGGCCGACGCGGTGCGGCGGAAGCTCTGTCGACTGCCGGTCTCAGACTGCGGCCGAGAAGATCTCGAAGAGCGGCATCGGCCGATACAGGGTGGCGATGCGCGTCACGCGCGCGTGCTGGCCGACGTGACGGCGGATCTCTGCCACACCCCGCTCGTGATACTCCCCCGAGTACTCAGGCCCGGCCAGCCTGCGCCCGAAGCGATACAGGGCGTTCTCGGTCGGCCCGGATACGATCAACTGACCCCCTGTGCGCAACAGACGCAAGAGCTGGGCAAGGGTCTGCGGCAGATCCTTCACGTGCTCGAGAACATCCAGGGCAATGATCAGGTCGAAGGAGCGCGGGGCGGCGTCCGAGAGGGCTGGCCCGGAAAGATCCCACTGCGTAACGTTGGCTGCCAGGGGGACCAAGTGCTGCATGCGCTCCAAGGGCAGAAGATCGACGTCGGCGGCCACCAGTTCCGTGCAGACCCCGGAAAGGAACGGCAGCATGACGCCGCTGCCGCAGCCGAAATCCAGGACGCGCGCGTAGGGAGCGCCGCGCTGCACGTGATCGATGACGATGTGCAGCCGCCTCCAAAACAGCCATTTGATCAGTGGATTGGCGTGCGAGTAGGCGGGGAAACCGACCTCATCCAGCCGGCCCGGCTCCGCCTCCGCGAGCACCTTCTGCATGGCTGCGCCGTAGCGCCGCTTGTAGGCATTGAAATCGCTGGAATTCATGGGCGCTGGCGGGCGGTCTACAGTGGCTGGGAAAGGGGTTCGCGCGGGACGGCGCGCAGATCGCTTTCCACGGCCGAGAGCAACAGTTGGATCCCCAGCAGTACCGCCAGCGTCGGCAGGATGACCGTGCCCGTGGGCGCGGGGATACCCAGGCGCCAGTATTGCAGCCATTTGATGCCGCCGAAGATGACGCCAAACAGCAGCAGCGGCACGCCGGTGAGGAGATAGATGCTGACCATCGAGAAATCGTACAGGAAGTTCTTCATCACCACGCGCCGCACTCCGGTTGCCAGGAGCTTCCAGGGGAACTCGAGCAGCACGCGTTCCACGGCCAGGTTGGAGACCTCGTCGCGGTAGCGGGCGGGCATCGGTATATCCTGCACGACCGCCCCCAGCAGATACAGGTTTGCCAGCATGGAGATCTCGAAGTAGTAGCCGCGATCGATCTGGTCCAGTGGCAGCTGGTCCAGCGTATCGGCCCGGATGGCAACAAAACCGTTGGTGGGATCGAAAAGATGCCAATAGCCCGTGGCGGCCTTGGCGAGGAAGCCCAGACCCATGTTTCCGATGCGGCGGATGATGGGCATCTTCCTCAACGCGCCAAAGTCCCGAAAGCGGTTGCCTTTGGTGTAGTCAGCCTTGCCCAGGACCAGCGGCGCCAGGAGGGCCGGCAGATAGCTCATGTCCATCTGCCCGTCGCCGTCGATCTTGACCACGATGTCGGCGCCCAGCTCACGGGCTTTGCGCAGGCCGGTGGCGACCGCCGCTCCCACCCCCTGGTTGGTCGCGTGGCGGACAAGGACCAGGCGCCGGTTCCGCCTGGCGGCCGCGGACACCAAGGAGGCCGTGCGATCACGGGACGCATCATCAACTACGATGATGTGCTTCAGATAGGGTGGAAGGTCACGCAGGACGCCCTGGATCTGTTTCTCCACGCCGTAGGCAGGGATGACCGCTGCAATGCGATGGGACTTGAGGTTGATGCGGGGCATGATCGAGGCAATTGTAATCGAAGGCCCCTGCCGGCCTGCATGGCCCGAGGAGAATCAAGCCACCGCCGCAGGGCGGCGGTGGCTTTTTCCAAAGGAGGAGACGCGAGGAGCATGTTGTCGACTGCGTTGACTCGTCTCCACTTGCATCATAGCCTGCCTGCCGCGCGCGCGGCATTATCGAATGTCACTCTTTGCCGGTGATGATGCTCATCGGCATTCGCGCGAAAGAAGGATGGCGCCTCTGTGCACCTCGTGGCGCCCAATGCGTGATGCTCCACCTGAATTGTCGCTTGCCTACAGCAAGCCGTTGAGGAACTGCCGCGCCAGTCGAACGGCCTCGGGTGAGTCCTGGTAGGTGAGAATGGTGAGCCTGGGGTGCGGGTTGCCGGTGATCATCTTGGAGACCTTGCGGCCATGCTGCGACAGGCACAGTACCGGCTTGTCGGCAGCCAGGGCGCAGCCGATCTCGTAGCCCACCCCGTGCGAGGGGACGCTGACTTCGGCCAGGAGGGCATCCGCGGCTGCGATCCAGGTCAGATCGCGGTCAAAGACCTGACGCGCTGAGACCTTTGCCTCCAACTCCAGTACCGAGGCATCGGCCAGATGAGCCGTGGGGATCTCATGACCGTCGGCCAACAGTGCCTGTGTGAGCGCCTGATAGATGGGCTCAAACTCGCGTCCACC
>DATIPW010000249.1:0-12784 GCA_035471605.1 Anaerolineales bacterium
CAGCAGCGCGGTCTCAGTCTCATAACTGGAACCGCGTAGGGAGTGCGAAGTGCCCGAAGAAGGGCCAGCCGGATTTCTTAGCTCCATGGAGTCGTAGGCATGCTCCTCGTAGAAATCCTTGACCCACTGGAAGACATTGCCAGCCATGTCGTAGGCGCCATACGGACTGCGGCCGCCTTCGAAGTCGAGAACCGAGTTGGTGTGCCCCAGACACCCCTCGAAGTTCAATAGGCCGCAGCTTGGATCGTCGATGCCCCAAGGGTAGACCGCGCCCTCCTCCCCCCGGGCAGCCTTCTCCCACTGCGCTTCGGTCGGGAGCTGGGATTGGGTCCAGCCACAGTAGTTGGCGGCCATGTCCCAGGTTACGCCCACTACGGGGAAATCGCCGTACTGCGGATTCGAATAGACCGGGGAACCGACCTCCTGCGCCGGGGGCGAGCAATTCCCGGTCGCGACACACTGTGTGTACATCTTGTTGGTGACGGGGATAGAGTAAATCCAGTAGGCATCCAGATAGACGGTCTTCTGGGGGCTGTTGCCCGCACCGGTACCCATAATGAACTCGCCCGCAGGGACATACACCAGGCTCGCGCCATCCCACCACAGCATGGAGCTCCCGGCTTGGGGCCCAGCCAAGGCTGCGGGGGCCATCCCCGGCGTCGCGGTGGCCGGCACCTCGGTCGGAAGGGGGACTTCCGTGGGTGCAAGCGTTGCAGGGATCGCAGTAGCGGCCGGTGCGCAGGACGCCAGCACCAGCGCCGCAAGAACAATCAAGCCATGAAGTTTCATGGAGCCACTCCTAGTAGCAGGCTATTATACCCCGCAGGGCGGATCCGCCTGCAGCACGGATGCGCCGATGGGTCAGGTACAAGGGAAAGCCGGATCAATGAGCGCGGGGTGACTAGCGCTCAGGGCACTTGCGACCTACTGCCAGACAGGAGCATAGGGTGGGACAGAATTCGAGATTGCGAGCACCGCAGAGTTCCACACTGAGCTCACACAGCCCTTCGCACACGGGGGGATTGATGGCCTGCGTGACTTCAGGGGGCTCCCTGACCTTCTCGGCCGGAAGGCACGAGAACCTGCCCGGGCCGATCTCGGTGAAGGTTGAGCCGACCGCACAGACGCCAAAGTCAGCCGGATTGCCCGAAGTGATTCGGCAGCAATGCGCCACTGGATCATGGAATTCGCCTGCGGGACAATCTATGCCAACACTCCGGCTGGCATCCCAAAGACACAGGCCGCTCCCGGTATCCAGGCGGTAGTTCGGTGGGCAGGTGCCTTCGGGAACATCAGAGTAGGTGCAGCGTGAGCTCATGACCGCCGTGGAAGCGCGGCGACACTGGTAGCGCAGTGGGTACGACCCGGGGTAGCCAGAATCCAGAGTGCATCCGACGATTCCTCCGAAAGACGCATTGGCATCCTGGGGATGATCGTTGTTGAACGTGACCACGGCTCCACCACCATATCGGCAAGCGGTAGTCTGCACGTCGATGGAAAGCGTGGGGCATTCAACGGCAACGGCTGCCATTTGGTCAGCTGAGACTGCAGGTGCCAAGCTGCAGGCCGGTGCAAAGAAGGCGGGGTCGCCGACCGTGCAGCGGAAGCCGAGGTCCGGTCGGTGGTCCCCCGGCGGGCTGTAGGACCGGGCGTAGGCCAGCGATTGAATGGCGCTGCTCCGGTAGCCGGAGGAACGGATGACCCGGGCACGGCCGTCAGCGGGTCCCTGCGGGTCACCGACTGGGCTGGATTCGTAGTAGAGCGGATCGTACCAATCAGCCACCCATTCATATACATTGCCCGCCATGTGCAGTACTCCGTAGGGGCTGCGGCCCTCCGGAGCAAGGTAGACCGGCAGGGTTTCCCCGAGACAATCGCCGGAATTCGCAAGCTGGCAGGAAGGTTCTGCGTCACCCCAGGGATAGGGGCGCCCGTCCGAACTTCGGGCCGCCTTCTCCCACTGGGCTTCGGTTGGCAAATCACCCCCCATGTAGCGGCAGTAGGCAACTGCCTGGGCGTGGTCCACTCCTACCACGGGCCTGTGCTGCTCTTGGTGAGCGCCGAAGAGGGGATTGTCAGCCGCGTCGGGGGGCGTGCACCAGCCTTGATCGACACAGAGCGAGTACTGATAGTTGGTGACTTCGGTGGCGTAGATCCAGAAGTCGCTCAATATCAACTCATGTTCCGGATCATCGGCGGTCCCGTGACCCATGACAAACTCGCCGCTGGGAACGGCCACCAGAGCCGCACCATCCGCATAGGTATAGCTGGCTCCCAACTGCATGCTCGGCACAAGCTCGACAGGCTTCGCCGTCTGGGTGGGAACGGGCGCCGTGAGCGTGACCGGGATGCTAGTTGGCATCGGGGAGCACGCGGCCACCAGCACAAGGAGCCCGCACTTCCCCAGCATGCGCGCGAATCGCACGTGCGGGATCATATATGCGGTCGAAGGCCTTCCTGCACTTGACAATCCTCCTCAAGGCACCGCGCACTCAGAGGCACCGAGTTCAGTGACCCGGCCGGCCCCGGTACCTTTTAGGCTGACCCGCGTTCGCCATGCTGCTCGGATGGACGGACACTATCGCATCAGTCAAACAAGCACAGACTGCCCGATTCGCTGGCTGCGGCACTTGGGGTTCCTACCTCTGGAGCTCCTCGGCGACTCGGTGGTAGAAGTCCAGACATGCGGGATTCACCAGCGCGTCCCGATTCAGCACTTGCCTACGGTTAAGGATATTGCTGACCGCACTTTCCACTTTCTTCATGTTCAAGGTATACGGAATCTCCGGCGCCTCCAGGATGAGCGCCGGCACATGACGTGGCGAGGCGTTTTGCCTCAGTGCTGCATTGATGCGGTCTTTCAGGTCGGCCGTGAGTGCCGCGCCCTCCGTCAGTTTTACGAACAATATCACTCGTTGGTCGCCCCTCCAGTCCTGGCCAACTGCCAGGCTATCCGCGATCTCTGCCAGCAACTCCATCTGCGCGTAGATTTCGGCGGTACCGATCCGCACGCCTGAAGGTTTCAGCACCGAGTCAGAGCGCCCGTAGAACGTCACGCCGCCTGTGTCGCCGTGAAAGAGAACATAGTCGCCGTGTCGCCAGACGCCGGGAAAGACCTCGAAATAGGCAGCGCGATACTTGGAGCCATCTGGATCGTTCCAGAAGTAGAGCGGCATGGATGGCGCAGGCGCTTCGCACACGAGCTCACCTTGGCGCTCCGTGACCGGCCGCCCAAGCTCATCATACGCCTTGACCTTCATGCCCAGGGCCGCGCTCTGAAGTTCCCCGGCGAATACGGGAAGGATCGGGCTGCCGGCGGCGAAGCAGCCATTTATGTCGGTGCCGCCTGAAATGGAATTCAGGTGCAGATCGCCTTTCACCTGCTCATATACGTACTGGAACCCCTCGGCCGACAGGGGCGACCCGGTCTGGGAGATCTCGCGCAGTGTCTCCAGCTTGGCCTGAGCGCGCGGGGAGAAGCGCTCATTCCGCAGGTACTGCAGGTAGCTGGCGCTGCAACCAAAGATCGTGACCTGCTCCTCATCAATCAGCTTCCAAATGGCACCTGGATCCGGGTAGTTGGGATTTCCGTCATACAGAACAACCGTAGCACCGACCCCCAGGGAACTCAGCAGCCAATTCCACATCATCCAGCTGCAGGAGGTTATGTATAGAATCCTGTCTTGGCGTTTCAGATCGGTATGCAGGATCAGTTCTTTGAGATGATTAATGAGCACCCCGCCTGCGCCCTGGACCATGCACTTGGGCTTGCCGGTGGTGCCCGATGAAAACATGATGAACAGGGGGTGATCAAAGCCGAGTTGTTCAAAGCGCAGAGCAGGCACGCCCGTGGCCAGAAACTCCTCCCACAGGACAGCATCAGGGAACGCCGTGAGATCCGGACGCGTGCCCACGTAGGGAACCACGATGACACGCTCCAGGGAGGGGATGCCGCGCGCCACCGCAGCAGCAGCCGTCAAGGTCTCGAATACCTTGCCTTTGTAGAAATAGCCGTCTGCGGTGACCATCACTCTGGGTTGGACCTGGCCCAGACGCTCGAGCGCGGCGGGGGCTCCGATGTCGGTCGCGCAGGACGACCAGACCGCCCCCAGGCTGGTGGCAGCCAGCATCATCACGGCCGTCTCGATCAGGTTCGGCGTATAGGCAACGACGCGGTCGCCGGGACCAATGCCCAGGTCTCGAAGAGACTGCGCGCATCTTCCCACCAAGTCATAAAGCTGGGCATATGTCAAGCTGGCAGCGCTCTCTGTTTCCCCGCGGAAGATGAGCGCCGGCCTGTCATCCCGAAATCGAAGCAGGTTCTCAGCAAAGTTGAGCCTGGCGCCGGGAAACCATTGGGCTCCCGGGAACCGGCGGATATCTGCGAGGACCGCGTCATACGAGCGGCTGAAGCGGATGTCGGCGAAATCCCAGATCGCGGCCCAGAAGTCAGCCAGCTCATTCGTGGACCACTCATGAAGCTCCCCGTAGGTCCGCAGGTCAAGCCCGTGCGTCCGGTTGATCCATTCCGTGAAGCGCGAAAGATTGGCCTCCCGGATGCGCTCCGGCGTGGGGTTCCACAGTGGAAGCCGCGGCATGGGTTTTCTACTCATCGTTGACTGACGGCCGTCCTGGATTCTCACCCGTCTATGGCGTGGCCTGCATACAGGCGATCAACTCGGCCGCGGCGCGCCCGGGTGGCTTGGGGGTCAGCGCCAGCACCGGCACAGATGATATGCGCAGGACCTCCCGCGTGTTCCCGGCCTTCCATCGTCGCGGGAGGAGCCCGATAGATCCCGGGATCTCACCCACAGCGTCGGACATATGCTGGGCCGAGACCGCGAGCCGCGCCCAGGAACTAACCGGCCGCCCCCCCAACACCATGCGATCAAAATACCACTGGATATCGACGGAGGGTGCAAACGACCACACCTGCACCGGCTGGTCGGCGCCTCCCAGGTCACTCCAGTTCTCAACTTCGCCCGCAAAGATGCTTTGGACCTGCGCCACAGAGAGAGCACCCACGGCGACCTGGGGGTGAGTGACCACCAGCAGGTCGTCCTCGCCGATCTGAAAGGCTGGAACTGCGAGGGGTTTCGGCTCCGTCAGTCGAATTATGATGTCGGCATCGCCTGCTCCGGCAAGGACAAGGGCCGTGCCGGCCGGGGAGCAATCATAGGCCTTCGCCACCCAGGGCCGCGCCGCCGAGGTCGAATAGACCATCAAGGGGGTGAGGCCGCCCGACCCGGCGGGGCTGCAGCTCGCGCCCACCGCCAGGATCGCGAATGCCTGCACCGCCATTGCTCGCATACCAGGCGTGCGTAGTCGCATTCGGCTAGGTCCACTGCAAAAGCAGGCACACGGCTGCAAGGAAAGCACAGTAGCCTGCAAAGACATACAGGCGGTGGGCGGCGACAAAACGGATCAGCCACCGAATGGAGAGCCAACCCGAAACAGCCGCCACTGCCAGGCCCCAGGCCAACGCGGGCATCACGGCACCCACCGTGCCGCGGGCAACTGCCACCACCGACTCGTAGATTCCCGCGGCAAGCATGACCGGCGCCGCCATCAGAAAGGCAAAGCGCGTGGCGCTTGCCCGGTCGAAGTGGCGCAGCAGCCCCCCGCTGATGGCTGCTCCGGAGCGCGAGGCTCCAGGAAAAAGTGCCAGCACTTGAGCCATACCGATGATGATCGAGTCCAGCCAGGTCATGGAGTCCAGGGTCCGGCTGCGGGTTCCGAACCACTCGGCCAGGGTCAACACCACCGCTGTCGTGAGAAACCGTATTGCAGCCTCCATCAGCGGATTCGCGAACAGCTGCTCGACTGCTGGCCTGAGCAGCGCTCCCACCAGCAAGGCCGGGAGGGTGCCTGCCAGGATGAACCATGCCATCCGATTCGGCGCCGAGGACAAGGGGCGGCCGAAAAAAGCTTTCAGCAGCAATCCGAATTCCCTCCAGAAGTACAGCAGGAGAGCGGAGAGGCCGCCCAATTGGACGAGCACAAGGTAGGAGAACATTGCCTCAGACGACGGGATCCCAAGCAGCCGCTGCACCAGCAGCATGTGGGCGGTACTGGAGACTGGTATGAATTCAGTCAGACCCTCAACCACGCCAAAGATGAGCGATTGGCCAATGGTCATCTGGCGTCCTCAGCCAAGTTGAAGCCTCGGCGTTCCCCCGGTTCCTGGCGACTGCTGCGATCCGCATTTCCCTTCCAGCCCTCGCGCCAGGCGGGAAGTCGGGCTTCGAACGTCCCGTCCAGTATGGCTGTCCTGATCTCCGCCACAAGGCGGATCAGGGATCGCAGATTGTGAATGGAGAGAAGCACACCGGCAAGCAGTTCCCCAGCGTTGACCAGGTGCCGGATGTAGGCGCGCGAGAAGCAGCGGCAGGCGTAGCAATCGCAGCTGGCGTCGATCGGGCGCTCGTCGCGAGCGAAACCCGAGTTCATCATGTTCAGGCGCCCATCCTGTGAGAACGCAGCATGATGTCGCGCCAAGCGCGTCGGCAGAACGCAGTCGAAGATGTCCACCCCGCGGGCGATGCCGTCGATCAGGTCCTCCGGCGTGCCTACCCCCATCAGGTACCTCGGCCGTTTGAAAGGCAGGGCCCCGTTCAGAACGTCAAGCACGCCGTGCATTTCCGGCTTCGTTTCCCCTACCGAAAGGCCGCCGATCGCGATTCCAGGCGTTCCCAGCGCCGAGATGAACTCCGCCGACTTCAGACGCAGGTCAGGACTCACACCTCCTTGGACGATGCCGAAAAGAGCCTGATCAGTCCTGGTCTTTGCCTGCACGCAGCGCTCTGCCCAGCGGTGGGTACGCTGCATGGCAGCCGCGCTGTAGCCGCGGTCATTCGGGTCCGAGCACTCGTCAAAGGCCATGATAATGTCGGCCCCCAGATGCTCCTGGATGTGTATGGAGATCTCAGGAGTAAGCCGACGAGTTGATCCGTCGATGTGGCTTCGAAAGGTCACACCGTCCTCATCAACCTGACGGCTTCGGGCAAGCGAGAAGACCTGGAATCCCCCAGAATCAGTAAGCAACGGCCGCGGCCAGTTCATGAAGGCATGCAGTCCGCCAAGGTCCCGAACCACATCCTCTCCGGGCCGCAGATGAAGATGATAGGTGTTGGCGAGCACCAGAGTTGCGCCCACTTCCTGCACCTGACCCGGTGTCAGCGCTTTGACCGCAGCCTGCGTTCCGACCGGCGCAAAGACCGGTGTGAGAACCTGCCCATGCGGCGTCTCGAAGATCCCCGCCCGCGCCTGGCCGCTGGTTGCAGCAATTGAAAATTCGAACATCTACGGAGATTATAAGCGCGCCTTTCGCCGAGCCTTCCGCGGGCAGATCAACGCTGCCGCCCCGCGTGTGCTGGGTCGCCTCGGCCCGACCGCTCTTGATTCTCGCCAAATCAGTGGAGCCAGCCGGGAGCCCCGGCCGGCAGTCGCTCACAGACTCCTGCCCGTTCCCGGCCGATGCCCAAGGGTCCAGCCCTCACGATTGGGCTACGGCGGTCTCACTCGGCGAAGGGGATGGCTGCAGCGTCTCGTCTGGGGTCAGAAAGTCTGGAGCCTCAATTGTCAAGCTGGGGGTGGCGCTGGGGGTGGCGCTGGGGGTCGGGGTGGTGGACGGCGTCGGCGGTGCAGTCAACGTCATGGTATGGGTGGTCGTGGCGGTGAGAGTCGCCGTGGCAGTGTCGGTCACCGTCAGGGAGGGCGATGCTGAAGCGGACGCGCTCGGGACGGTGCTGACAAGAAAGGCTCCGTCCTGCTGCGTCGCGTACAGCAGGCATGCCAATCCGAGAAGCAGCAAACCCACCAGCAAAGCGTCGACGATACGCCTCAACGTACCTCCTTCTCAACCGTTTCCATGCAACGGATCTGGCGCGGGCCGTCCCACGCCCAATCATAGACGACTGCGATCTGAAGACACTCCCTCTTTCGTCCTACCCTGTCCGTGCCGTCCCGCGCAGTATATACTCAAGGGGCCCGCGCCGTGGGAACATCCATGCAAAAGAGATGGCTCCTTCCGCCAACGATCACTCCGCAAGCTGACCGCAATCTGGATGCCTTCCAGCCGATCCTGAGGCAACTGCTGTTCAACCGCGGGCTGGATTCGGCCGACGAGGCACAGGCGTTTCTCAGCGGTCGGACGGAGATCGATACAGACCCGTTTCAGCTGGCGGGTATGCAGGCCGTTGCGGAGCGCACAGCGCTTGCCATCGCGCGGAACGAGCCGATTGCGATATACGGGGACTATGACGTCGATGGAGTAACCGCCACGGCGCTCCTGGTGCAGACTCTCCGCAGCCTGCAGGCCCAGGTGCGTCCCTACATCCCGAATCGATTTGACGAAGGATATGGCCTAAACACCGAGGCTCTGGATGCTCTCGCGGCTGAGGGAACTCGCCTTGTCATTACCGTCGACTGCGGCATCCGGTCGCCTGACGAAGCGCTGCACGCCCGGAACATCGGTCTGGACCTGATCATCAGTGATCATCATCACCCCGCGGACGGTGCACTGCCTCCGGCCCTTGCCATTGTCAATCCGAAGCAACCTGGCGATTCCTACCCTGACAAGAATCTCGCCGGCGTGGGGATCGCCTTTAAGATCGCACAGGCGCTGCAGGCTGCCCTGGGGAGTGGCGCCAATCCGGACGCTGGTCTTGATCTTGTGGCGCTGGGGACAGTTGCCGATCTCGCCCCGCTTATCGGCGAGAACCGGGCGTTGGTGCGGCGCGGCCTGGCGGAGCTTCGCCAAACCAGACGGCAGGGTCTTTACTCCCTGGCCCAGGTGGCTTCTCTCAACATCCGCAAGACCACAAGCAGCCAAATTGGCTTTGTCCTGGGGCCGCGTCTAAACGCCGCCGGCCGCCTCAGATCTGCCACGGCGGCCCTGGAGCTGCTGTTGACGGAAGACCCAATGCAGGCGGGACTCCTATCGCAGGAGCTGGAGGCCTACAATCAGGAACGGCAAGCTGTCACCCGAGAGACTCGCACCATGGCCGAGGCACTGGCCACTGCTGAAGACGCCAAACCTGCCCTCCTGTTCGCAGCGCACGAGAATTTCAACGCCGGAGTGGTGGGCCTTGCAGCCTCGCGGCTGGTCGAGACCCACTACCGGCCTGCCGTGGTCGCCGCCGTGGGCGCCAAAGAGACTCGAGGCTCCTGCCGCTCCATTCCCGAGTTTCACATCACCGATGCCCTTGATCAGTGCGCCGACATCCTCATTCGGCATGGAGGGCATGCCGCCGCCGCCGGCTTCACGGTCAGGACCGGGGACCTGCCCAAGCTGGCGAGCCGGCTCAGGCAGCTGGCAGAAGCCAAGCTCGGACAGCAGGATCTGCAGCCCACGCTGAACGCCGATATGGAGGTCCCCCTGGCTGCGCTGAACTTTGAGCTGCTGCGCCAACTGGAGCAGCTTGAGCCCACCGGCCAGGGCAACCCCGAGGCCGTGTTCATCTCGCGCGCCGTGAAGGTGAGATCGTCACGAAAAGTGGGTGCGGACGGTGCCCACCTCAAACTCACGCTCCAGGATGAGCGCGGCATCACCACGGATGCGATCGGCTTTCGGTTGGGGCATCTGCAACCAGATCTCTCTTCCCGCCTGGACCTCGCCTACACCCTGGAAGCCAATGAATACAATGGCCGAACCACGCTGCAGCTCAACTTGAAAGACGTAGCGGCGTCGGCGTAGCGCTGGCTCAGAGAGATCGGGCGTCCGCCGCGCGCGTGGGCCGAGTTGTCAGGCCAGGTGCCCTGCACGTGCTACGGTCCCCAGCGGGGCTGGTAGTCGCAGTATCCATTGCTCGTCAGACGACGCAGGTCGCTGCCGTCAATCCGGACAACATAGATTTCGCAGCCGTGAATATCATTGAATGCATCAAAGTACGCGGTGAAGGCAACCCACTGCCCATCCGGCGAGAAGCTGGGACCCTGGCTGTTCCCGCCGGCCGGCGACACCTGGCGGACGTCCGATCCATCAGCCCGCATCGTGTAGATCTCCCTCGTCCACGGCTCGCCTGAGTAGGTGGCAATCAGATCTCCTGCCGACCAGTCGCTGCGGCCTCGCAGCGCAGGCAGATCGCTAATCCGTCGAAGGTTGGTCCCGTCTCTGTCAACCATGTAGAGCTGGATTGTGCCGTCCATATCCGAGGCAAACAGGATCCGGCTGCCATCCGGAGACCAGGTCGGATCCCAACCGGTGCCGCTGAAAAGGCGCCGCGGGCTGGCGCCGTCGCGGTCCATCACCCAAATCTGATACTGATCGGAGTCTTGCGTCCAACGCATAAAGGCGATCGAAGTCCCGTCGGGCGAGATTTCCGGCCCAGTGAGCACTCCAAGTCGATCGGTGAGGCGCCTGGCTATGCCGTCGGCCAGCTGGAGCTCGAAGATCTCGTAGACGTCCTCCTCTCGAAACTGCGAGTAGACAACGCTCTGGCCATCCGGAGCGAGTGAAGGATAGTAATGGCGGCGACCCGAGTCCTGGGTCAGCTGCCTCTGCCCTGAGCCGTCGGCATTCATGATGCAGATCTGCTCCGATGACTGATCGCGATAGATCTGACAGGTAAAGACGATCTGGCCCGAGGGAACCGCGACAGAATCGCCGCCCTCAGCAGTTGCCGTGGGAGCGGAGATGGTCGCCTCGGCGATCAGCGCCTGCAACGTTGCCTGGTAGTCTGGAACAGGAGTAGCATCGCTGGTCAGGAGTCGATAGATCCCTGGGCCAAAAATCCCCAGCGAGGCGATGGCACTGCAGCACAACAGCAGCCCGGCCACCAGCATGTAGATCAGGCCGTTGCGGCTCATGGGAGAATTGCCACGCGGTTGTAGCGATAGTGGGCAGAGCACGCACCTTCAGACGAGACCATTGTGGCTCCAAGCGGATGCTCTGGCACACAGGCACCACCAAAGGCAGGGCATTCGGCCGGCTTGCGGCGCCCTTGAAGGATCTCCCCCACGATGCACATCGGAGACTCCTCCGCTGCAATTCCTTCGACCGGGAACCGGGACTCGGCGTCGAAGGTGGCAAAGGCAGGCCTCAGTCGCCACCCGCTAGCCGGAATCGTGCCGATCCCACGCCATTTCCTATCGCACTCCTCAAACACCTCAGCAATCACACGTTGTGCCTCCCGATTCCCTTCAACGTTGACCGCTCGGGAATAGGCGTTGCTGACTTCCACCTGCCCGCTTTCCAGCAGCCGCACCGCCTCCAGAATCCCCCGCGCCAGATCCAGCGGTTCGAAGCCGGTCACAACCATGGGCGTGTGATACTTCTTCGCCAGCGGAGGATACTCGTGATAGCCCATCACAGCACACACATGCCCAGCCAGGAGAAAGCCCTGAACGCGATTGGAGCCATCAGAAAGGAGCGCGTCGATCGCAGGTGGAACGCGCACATGGGAAACCAGCGCGCTGTAGTTCGAAAGCCCAAGGGCGCGGGCGTGCAGAATGCTCATACCATTGGCAGGCGCCGTAGTCTCGAAGCCGATCGCAAAGAACACCACCTGCCGCTCCGGATTCTGCCTTGCAAGTTCGACCGCATCCAGCGGCGAATAGACCACGCGTACATCGCCGCCACTGGCTTTCACGGCAGATAGATCTTGTCCGCTGCCGGGCACGCGGAGCATGTCCCCGTACGAGCAGAATATGACCTCGGGTCGCGAGGCGATGGCCAGCGCCTTGTCAACTATCTCGAGGGAAGTGACACAAACCGGACACCCCGGGCCATGCACCAGCTCGATTTCCGGCGGCAGCAGCCGATCCAGCCCATACCGGGCGATAGCATGGGTCTGCCCGCCGCAGATCTCCATAAGCGTCCACGGGCGGGTGATGATGCGGCGCATCTCGCTGAGTAGTCGATTGACGGCCTCAGCATCTCGGTATTCGCTTGCATACTTCATCGAGCGGGCTCCACACGCCCACGCCGTCGACGGCGCGGTCGAGACGAAGGAACTAGTCGCCGCCCGACGACCCGGGTTCAGTGCTGGCGATATCCTGCAACAAGGAAAGAGTCTCGGCTGCCTCTTCAGCGTCCAGCAGGCTCAACGCGAACCCGACGTGCACCAGGCAGTAGTCGCCCACCTGCGCCTCCGGAACACAATCGAGGCATACCTCACGCGAGACGCCGCCAAAATCAACATTCGCCATCCTGGGGCCTTGCCCCTCGAGGATTTCCACGATCCTTCCTGGCACTCCCAGGCACATTTCAAGCTCGCAGTCTGGAGGCGGCAATCACGGCCTGTCCCAGGGACAGGCCCCCATCATTGGCGGGCACCTCACGATGTATGTATACCTGAAAGCGCCCAGCGTGTAAGAGTGACAAAGTGCGTCGCAACAAGGTGATATTCTGCCAGACTCCCCCTGACAGTACGACGTGATCGAGCCCGGTCTCGGAACGGATCTTCTCGACGGCCGACGCAACGGCGGCCGCGATGCCATTGTGAAAGCGCGCGGAAAGCACCGGCACGGCCACCCGAGCGCGCAGATCCTCCAGCATCGCCATCATTCCTCCAGTCATATCGATTTCGCCTGCACGGACCGCGACAGGGTAGGCACCTGGCTCCTCAGGGCTGGCCTGGGCCTCAAACTCGATCGCGGCTTGGGCCTCATACGTTATGGACTGCCGGACGCCCGCCAGGGCAGCCGCGGCGTCGAACAGCCGGCCCATGCTGGATGTTGGCCGCGTGTTGAGGCCACGACGCAGCTGCACTTGCAGCGTCTCGAGTTCCCCGGACGGGGTGGTCTGCACGGGCGGTAGGTCCTCCGCCCAGTCCAATCCAAG
>DATIPW010000250.1:0-5613 GCA_035471605.1 Anaerolineales bacterium
CTGCGTTCGGGATCGAGCAACGGCTCCGTCGAGAGAATCGTGGCGCCGCGATCGCCGATCGCAACGGGCACCCCTGAGCCGCCTCTAGCCGAAGAGGGCGATCATGAGTATGCCGGCGAAGATGACGACGGCGCCGGTCACTCGCGCCGCGCCGAACTTCTCGCCCAGGAACTGCCAGCCGGCGATGGCGCCCATTACCACCCCCACTTCGCGGATGGCGCCCGAGTAGCTCACGTGCGATAGCCGGTAGGCCAGCAGCGCCATGAAATACGCCCCCTGGATCAGCAGTCCGATGCCGAGCAGACGCCAAGCATGTGTCTTGAACTCCTGGCTGAGCCGGGCCGTACCGTAGCGCTGGATGATGAAGGGCGTCATGTAGGCGGACGAGACCAGGTAGATCAGGGCGGCATAGGACAGCGGCGAGGTGATCTTCACGGCGGCGCCGTCGATCACGGTATAGATGGAGATGCAAAGTGCCAGGACCAGCGCCGGTATGATTCCCCGCCAGTGGGGCTTGCCGTCCGAGAGAAACCAGCCGCTGCCTCCCACGATCAACAGCCCCACGATGATGGTCACCAACCCGGCCAGGCCGCCTGCCGTCAACCTTTCGCTCAGGAACAACACCGACCAGACCGCGATCAGCGCCGGGGCCGCGCCGCGCGCCAGGGGATACACGAGCGAGAAATCCGCGTCGTGGTAGGCATACGAGAGGATGATGAAGTAGGCAGCCTCCACAAAGGCACTGATGAGTAGCAGCACCCACGTGCTCCTGGCGGGCAGGCCGATGAAGAACAAGGCAGGCAGGAAGAGCAGCGACCCGATGAGCATGGCCCACCAGGAGGCCATGTACTTCTGTGCATGACCCTTGAGCAGCAGGTTCCACGTTGTGTGCAGCGCTGCTGAAATGACCAGCAGCCCGATGGCGCTCAGCGGCATTCCTTCACCTCAGTGGTCTCGATTTTCAGGGCGGACCGACGGGCCGCCGGTGTCATGGATAGCCAGGTGCACAGGACCCTTGCCCCCCGGGATGCGCGGCCAAAGCAGCATTGGGTGCCTCCCCGCCGCGCGGCAAAGGGAATCCCGGACGGCAATCCGCCTCCGGGGCATCGCTGCTGACGGGCGGGCGGCCCGGGTGCCGCTGTTAAGGTTGCGCACAGTATAATGCGGCGCATGCCCCCCAGAAAAAGAACTTCCACTGTTCGTGAAATATCGCCCGAATCGGGCGACAAACCGGAGGAGACCCTTACCTTCAAGGCGACGCATTTCTATGCGGTGCTGGTGGTGCTGGCCTTTGGCCTCGGCGTCCTGATCGGCTACGTCGCCTGGGGCCGTGCGCCGGCCGCGACCACGGTCTCACCGGTGGCCGCGCCGCAGGCGGTTGCCACACCCACCCTGGAGCAGGTGCAGTATGACATACCGGTGGAGGGTTTCCCGAGCCTTGGGCCGGATGATGCACCGATTCGCATTGTAGAGTTCAGCGACTTCCAGTGCCCGTTCTGCACACGCTGGCACGAAGAGACCTACCCGCAGCTGCTGGATGCCTATGCCGGCAAGATCCGCTTCGTGTATCGCAACTATCCCCTGTCCTTCCATCAGAATGCCATACCGAGCGCGCAGGCCGCGCTCTGCGCCGGGGACCAGGACCAGTACTGGGCGTATCACGACAAGTTGTTTGCGGAGAAGGAATTGATCAACCCCGCCGCAGGGACGACGCTTGAGACTGACGCCTATGTGGGCTTTGCGAACGACCTGTCGCTGGACGCGGAGGTCTTCGAGGCCTGCCTGACCAGCGGGAAGTACGCCGCCGCCGTCCAGGCGGATGTGGATTTCGCCAACAGCCTGCCGACCGAGAACGGCGAGCCGGCTGTGAGTGGGACGCCCACCTTCTTCATCAATGGCAAGCGCCTGGTGGGAGCCTATCCGTTTGTGTACTTCAAGCAGATCATCGACGCCGAGCTGGCGGCGCTGGACTGAGATGCCCCGACTTGGCTCGGCGCGCAGACGTGGGGAGGGGGGGTCATGAAGAAATTCGTGGCCATCGCCGGCAACATCGGTGTCGGCAAGTCCACGCTGGTCAAATTGCTGTGCGAGAAACTGGAGTCGAAGCCGTTCTATGAGCCGGTGGCGGAGAATCCGTATCTGGCGGACTTCTACGCCGACATGTCCACCTGGGCCTTCCATTCGCAGATCTTCTTCCTGACGCGGCGCCTGCGGGCGCACTATGACCTGGCGCAGCAGGCGTCCTCGGTGGTGCAGGACCGCAGCGTGTACGAGGACGCGGAGATCTTTGCCCATAACCTGTTCCTGCAAGGGCATCTCAAGGAGCGCGACTACCAGACGTACCGCGAGCTGTACGAGACCTCGGTCCAGCTGCTCCCGCCGCCAGATCTGCTGATCTACCTGCGGGCTTCCATGGATACGCTGCGGCGGCGGATCTCGAGCCGGGGTCGCGAGTACGAGCGCAAGATCGCGCCCGAATACCTGAGCGGCCTGAACGAGTTGTACGAGGCCTGGATCTCCAACTTTGTGCTGTGCCCGGTATTGACCATCCCCGCGGATGAGCTCGACTACGTGGCGCACCCGGGGCACCTGAACCTGATCCTGGCCAAGGTGGAGGAGAAGTTAATCGGAAACGAAGAGGTGGTGTTCGAGAACGAAGAGGTGGAGCGCGCAACGCTGGGCTGAAGGCCGGGAACCTGTATTTCCAGAACGGTGCACAAGGATGCGGGCGAGAGCCCGCATTTACTTTTGCGGGGCCCGGGGCGTCAAACGATTCAACCCCTGTGATTCCATTGCTGGGTCAGGATCTCAATGTGCCCGAGGTGCAGCGCCGTGTGCTGCAGGGCGTGCAGCAATGCCCAGCCGACTGTAACCTGGCGACCGTCGCGGGGCGATACCTTCCATACGTCCAGGTCGCGCACCTTGAGGCGCTCCAAGGCGCCCGCCTCGTACGCGTCGAGATCGGAGAGGCGGCGCCTGAGGGCCGGTGCCGGCATTCCCCGAGTGCGGAACTCGGCCTCCCGGTCGCGAAACGATGGATCTCCCAGAACCACATCCCCGACCCAGTAGCGCTCGGACCCGCACAGGTGCACGACCAGCACGCTGACGGAATTCATCTCCGGTCCGGGCACCCAGTCCAAGGCCTCAGGAGGCAACACGTCCAGGGCCTGCAGGGCCCCGGCATGCAGTGACTTGAAATGATCCAGCAGCCCCTCGTAGTATTTGCGCAATGCCAACCTCCAAGCCAGGGCCTCGGCCTCAAAAACCGATCACTCCAGGATGATCTTCCCCTTGTGGTGCGGGTCCTGAAAGATGGACTGCTCGGGGCCCGACCGGTCTTCCCAGTAGGTGCGATCCCAGATGTCGCTGCCGAAGCCGGCGCATTCCGCCTGGCGGAAGGGCTCGGGTACTGTATCCGGGAGCAGGCAGGGCGGTGGCGCGCCGAGTTTGGCGGGCGCAGGCGCCGGTGCCGTTCCGGCCAGGGCGTTCTCGTTGCCCGGCGTGGGGAAGCACCCTAGCCGCCAGTAGAGCCCGTCCGGGAGGCGGCAGTGGGATTGGTCGCGGTGCTCGACAACGCCGTAAGAGCGGGCGTCGATGACGATGCCGCGGGGATTGATGAGCCGCACCGTGTCGCCGCTGTCTTCCAGCAGAATGCGCGTGGTCAGGCCATAGAAGACGCGCCTTTCGCCCGGCTTGAGCTTGATTTCCGGCAACGTGTAGGGCGGCGAGCCGGCATCGGCGGCGTCGTCCAATTTCCAGTTCTGGAGGTTGACCTCGACCGGCCCCAGGTTCTTGAGCTCGATGAACTCGTCATACACGTTCACCCCGCCGTCCTGGTTCCAGTCCGTGCCGGCGCGGGGCAGGAACTCGTTGATCAGCATGCGGCCGAAGGGGGTTGCCGGCCGGGGCGTGGCGGTGCGCCCTTTCGTCGGCACGGGGGAGGGCGTGACCGTGACGCTGAAGGACCAATTGGCCATGCCCGGGCTGCCATTGATGATACCGGCGCCGCCGCGCGCCCGAGGCCAATCCGAGGGGAGGTTCTTGCGATTGAAGGTCACCCAGTTGGAGCGAGTGTCCGGCGCGTTGCGGTAGCGCTCCATGCTACGACGGTTGGTGGTGGAGCCCGCCGGCCATGCACTGGGGAAACCGGAGCCAATGTTGGCCGTATCCACGGTCTCTTCTCCGGGGCCGTAGAGGTAGAGGGTCAGGCCGGTGTCGAGCAGCCCAAAGGACCCGCTTTCAGGTGGGCGGGCGACCATGTCGCGGGAGATGATGACGTTGTCCTCGAACACGTCCGCCCCGGCGGTGCTGTCACCGTCCGTGGCGAGCACGTAGTAGCCCCCGGCAGGGATATCATCCGAATTGTTGAAGGCGATATCGAAGGCGGTCGTGCCTCCGCTGCGGATGCCGATCAGGTGCCAGTCATCCAAATCCACGGGGCACAGGCTGTTGGTGTTGTGAAGTTCGACCCATTCGTGGGCGGCGCTGTAGGCCGTGCCGGACCAGGCGATCTCGTTGATGAGCACAGACCGGGCGCTGTAAAACTGCGGGGTGGGGATCAGGCTGCAGGCTGTGGTTGCGGTGGGCGAGGCCGTTGCTGTGTCGGTGGCGGTGTTGGTGGCAGTGTTGGTGGGTGTGGAGTCCGGCATCCCGCACGGCGTCAGCGGGCTGGTCGTGGTCTGTGGATCACTGGGGCTGCGGGAGGTGAAGTCCGCGGCATTGTCGTCCGTGTCGACGCAACTGCCGAATTGACCGCCGTACTTGCGCTCATAGCTGGCGTCGGTGTTGCCCGGCAACGGGTTCAGGTTGGTGCCCTCATGGTAAGTGGTTGTTCCGGGGCAGTCGGACTGCGTCTCCGAACCCACCTGGTCAACGATCTTGGTTGGGTCGAAGACGGTATCAGATACCAGAGCGATTCCCCCTGCGTCGGCAATCCCAATATCTGTCTGGACGTCCGCCTGCCCGAGGAACCCGGCACCTCCAATCAGGAAATGGCCGCCTGCGGGCACGGTGGCGCCGGCTGCAAAGGGTGGCAGCGCTCCGATCTCGCCCAGGCAGGCGGATGTCCTCCAGATCGTCCAATTCTCAATTGAGATATCGCTGGCGGTGGGGTTGTAGAGCTCAATCAACTCATCCGCCGCGCCATTTGGGCCGCTCCATCGGAATTCGCTGATCACGATGTGATCTGCGGCCTGCCGTTGCAGCGCGGGCAAAGGTCTGGCGAACCCTGCGGCGCCGGCGTTCCCGGGTCCAAACACGGCCGGCACCGCCAGCATGGCCGCCAGCAGGCCGGCGAACAGCAAGCCTCGTGCCAGGGCTTTCGGGTGAGACATGATGCTGATTGTACTGCGGCGGGAAGATGCCTCTTTCCACGACACTCCTGAAGAGTATAGCTAACTGCAACTGCTGCCAAGTCCCTTGAGGGGAACTGGGTTGCCCAAGGGCAAGGGGCGCAAGCTCGGACGCGGCCACGGAGGCGGGGCATGAGCACGTCAGAACCGGATCGCCAGTACCTGGGTCGTGCTGTACAGTTGGCCCTGAAGGCCGGCGCACAAGGCAACCTGCCGATCGGCGCCGTGCTGTGTTTGGATGGGGAAATTGTGGCCGAGGGGA
>DATIPW010000251.1:0-10481 GCA_035471605.1 Anaerolineales bacterium
AGACGGCTGGCCTGCAGTCGGCGATCCGGACTCAGATGCCCTACCCACCTTGGCCCCAATCCAATCGGGAAGTGGCGTCCCCTTTCGGGCTCGAGAATCAGGCCACGACGGTGGCTGGCCATCCTTTGCCAGGGGAGCCGACGCGGTCACGGCAGGCTCGTCCGCGCCAGCCGACACGTCCGCTTCGGTCACGGCGTTGAGCCAGTCCATGGATTTGGGGATTTCCCCGGTCTTGCCTTCTGCGTAGGAATCAGCGCCTGGCCTAGCCAAGTCGTTTGAGAGATCGGGCAGGGTGCTTGCGGGCCAGCTCGGCGACGGGAAGAACTCTGCATCCGGCGCGCCAGAGGGCTCGGTGGATTCATCAAAACCCGGCAACTCGCCTTCCTGGCCAACTGTGGCCGATTGATCGCTGCCGGCTTGGGTTTCTGCTCTGGAATCGGCCTGCTCCTCAGTACGCGGCGGGTCCGCCTCGCCCGAGGATTGGAACGGCTCAGGGGCGGCCGCCTGATCCGCCAACCAGTCAGGGGTCGCGTCGGCAGTGCCAGCTGTGGGTCCTGAAGGCAAATCGTACCCGGCAGAATCTCCTGTGCCAACTGACGACGGAGGAGCGTCTTGTCCCGCATCCATATCTGAGGGAGACTCCTCCTCTAACCGGCCCAGGGCCCTCACCCACTCCGGCACTTCAGCGGAAAGGCCTGCTGAAGCCAGGCCTGAAGGGCCAGCAGCTTCCCGAGGTATGTCGGTCCGAACACCGGCCGAATCGCGCGCTGCAGTTTTCCGGAGAAAGGCCGGAACGTCATCGTCGCCCTGAGCCGCCACCTCCGAGGAGGAGGTCAGCCAATCGGGCACGACGTCTGATGCATCCACGGCCCCCATTGTCGAGGCCAAGGCCAGGCCGCGGCCGGCTTGGACCTCCGATGAGTCACCCCCGTACTCCAGGCGCTGCACGGCAATGGTATCGTCCGGAACCGCCTCCGCAGAAAGAACCGATCCCCCGGCGAATTCCGCATAAGGATCGAGTTGGACGACGCGACGGCGATAGTCGCTTGCGGCATCTGCGGCCAGCAGGCCCGGCGCAATCTCTGCCATGAGGCGGTTAGCATCCAGACAGTAGGGCGACAGGGCCAGAAGCGAGGAACACACGGCGGCGGTCTCGGCTTTCTGGCCATTGCGGAAATGGGCCCACGCCAGAAGCTCCAGCATATCCGTGCGATTCGGATCATGCGTCAGCACGGCCTGGATCTCCGAAATGGCCTGCAGGTAAAGTTGACCCTGAACGTACATGTGCGCGAGCGCCCCGCGCGTCAACCGGATCCTTGGTGGTTCAACGCCGTCGCGGCGACGAAACAATCGCTGTAGCTCGCCTTGCACAGCAGCGTTAGAGGGCTGGACCTCGAAAGCGCGCTCCATATGCCGGATCGCGGAATCCAGCTCGCCCCGCTCGTCGGCGATGATACTCATCCCAACGTGCGAGACGAAGTCCCCGGGGGAAGCCACCAAGACACGCTGGAAGACATCCACGGCTTCATCGTGGCGCCTGGCCTCAAGATAGGCCTTGCCCAGCAATCGGTAGGTGTCCAAATGCTTGGGATAAGTGGCGAGAATCTGGTGACAGTGCGCGATGGCTTCGGCAAGGCGCTGCCCTTGATCAATCAAGCTTTCTATCTCGCGGTTGTAGGCTCTGAGGGAGACTTTCGCCATGATAACTCCCATGCAAGTATGCCCCAATCCGGGTCAAACCGCAAGCCGCACGGTGATTACAGATGCGTCTCAACACCAGACCCTCGCCGCGCAGTTGGAGTGCAGGTGGAAAGTTTCTAGCTGTAGAAGAGGGGCAAGGGGGCGACAGGCTGGCTGCCAATGCCGTGCGCGGCAAGCACGGTTTCTTGCGCCTCCGCCAACTTGCGTTCATCGTTGGCGTGGATGGCAAAGAGGGGTGCACCTTCCTGGATCTGATCTCCCACCTTGTGATGGATGAGGAACCCCACGGCGTGATCCACATCATCCACCTTGCTGGCACGGCCCGCCCCCAGGGCAACGGACGCCTCGCCGATCGCACGCGCATCCAGGCGAGCTACCCAGCCGGATTGAGGTGACGCCACCGTCTTGGCAAACCTGGCCCGAGGCAGCCGGTCAGGCTGATCAACATAGGAAACATCGCCGCCTTGTGCCCCCACGAGGACACGGAACTTCTCCCAGGCCGTGCCATTGGAAAGGGCTTGCTCGGCCAGATTACGCCCCTGCTCGAGTTGTGCGGCGCGATTGCCGATGCACAACATGTGTGCGGCCACGTGCAGGCAGTGCTCCCTAAAGTCAGCGGGTCCCCGACCGTGGAGCGTGTCAATGGCTTCGGCCACCTCAAGGGCATTGCCGACCGCAACTCCCAACGGCTGATTCATGTCCGAGAGCAGGCAGACTGTCTTACGTCCGGCCAATTCACCGATCTTCTCCATGAGGCTTGCCAACTCACGAGCCATTTCCAAGGTTTCCATGAATGCGCCGTTTCCAACCTTGACGTCCAGTACGATGGCCTGTGCCCCCGCAGCGATCTTCTTGCTCATGATGGAAGATGCAATCAGCGGAATTGACTGAACAGTGCCGGTTACGTCCCTTAGAGCATAGAGCTTGCCGTCCGCAGGCGCCAAGTCGGCCGACTGGCCCGCCAAGACAATGCCTTTCTCCTGCAGCTGCTTGGTGAACTCTTCCGTGCTCAGCGAGACGCGAAATCCCGGAATGGACTCCATCTTGTCAAGGGTGCCACCACTGAACCCAAGGCCGCGTCCCGACATCTTGCCCACCGGCAATCCAGCTGCCGCAACCGCAGGCAGCACCACCAAGCTGGTCTTGTCCCCGACACCACCGGAGGAGTGCTTGTCGACCGCGATATCCACCACCCCAGAAAGATCAAGAATGCGGCCCGAGAGCACCATGGCGAGGGTCAGATCAGTCGTTTCTTGAGGCGTCATGCCGTTGAGGACCACAGCCATGGCCCATGCAGAGACCTGATAGTCCGGGATTTGATCCCGGACGAAGCCCTGCACAAAGAAGTTGATCTCGTCACGCGTGAGTTCCCCGCCTTCGCGCTTCTTGACGATGATGTCGACTGCTCGCATCTTTTTTCCCTACTCCCTCTCCCATACGGTCAGCGCTCGTCGCTTCAAGAACCGAGAGGCAACCCGATCGGGTCACATCGGAAGACCCAACAGGCATACTATTCCTTGCTCATCCTTCAGAAAATCTGGGCCTAAGTGCGGTCTGCGGGGGCTCGGCGCGGCCATGACAAGAACCACCGCAGCGCACACAAGAAGGACTTGGAGCCAAGTGCCTACGCCGGGATTATACGAGAAGTTGGGCGACGCCAGCGCGCTCGGACCCGCTGCTGCAAGGCGGTCGCGGGTTGGCGCTTCAGCTGACTAGCTGCCCGAAGCATTGAGTCGGTCGATGAGTTCCAGCAGCGTGGCATTCCGGGGGATGTCAGCCATCGAAGCGCCGTGGTGGGCATAACGAATGAAGCCCCCGGCATCGACCACGGCCACCAGAGGCATGCGACCAAGTTTGAGCAAGTTCACTTCCTGCCCGAACGCGCGCGCCACCCGGTGACCCGGGTCTGGGAGACCGACATAAGGAATGCGCTCCATCCGCCAATACTGGCTGAAGGCTGTGGGCCCATCCGGACCAATGGCCACGACTTCCGCGCCGCGCCGTGTGAATTTCTCGTAGTCCTCGCGAAGGCGCGCCAACTGCGCGCGGCAGAACGGTCAGAGGAAACCGCGCAGGAACGCGAGAACCACCGGGCGACCGCGAAAGTCTGAGAGACGAACTTGACGCCCCTGGGTATCTTGCAGCTCGAAATCGGGGGCGAGCTCGCCGATGCCGCTAGCCGTGTTCAAGTTGAGCCAATTCCCGGGCGTTCTCCCAGATCCGGTCGAACATCGCCGGCGTAAGCTTGCCTGTGAAAGTATTCTGCTGGCTGGGGTGGAAGGAACAAAGAAGCCATCGCTGCCGCACAGGGGACGCCACAGCCACCTTGTAGCTGGCCCCATGCTTGAACGGGCATGCTGAGGGACGAAGGGCGTGCATCTTAAGGACGTTTTCGAAGGCCAGCCGGCCCAGGCAAACGATCACGCTGGGCGCCAGCAAATCGATCTCAGCCTGGAGGTAGGGCCGGCAATTGAGGATTTCGCCGGGCGAGGGCTTGTTTGCGGGCGGAACGCAGCGGCACAGGGCGGTCAAATACAGGCCGCGCAATCGGAGACCATCTTCCCGGGCAACCGAATCGGGTCTGTTGGCCAAGCCGGCCCGGTGCAGGGCCGGGAAGAGGAAGCGCCCGGATGCATCGCCGGTAAACTGGCGACCCGTACGATTGGAGCCATGAGCACCAGGGGCGAGGCCGACGGCCAGGATCCTGGCGCGGCGGTCGCCGCAACCAGGAACGGGCTTGCTCCAGTATGCGGATTCTCTGAAGGCTTTTCTTCTCACAGTGCCGACGGTCTCGCGCCAACTCACAAGTCGGGCGCACTGGCGGCAGCCAATAATCTTCCGATCCAGAGTGTCAAACTCCACCAAGTCATTCTACTTTGATTTTGCAGGCAGATGCGTTAAACTGCGGAGGATACAGGAGCGGCCATGAAACCATTCCGGAAGAACCTGGCGATCGCCATCGACGGAGGCGGGATGCGGGGCGTGATCGTCACGAAGGCCCTCAGCATGGTGGAGGAGACGCTGCAACGCCCATTGCACGAGCTCTCCCGCCTGTACGCAGGCACCTCCACCGGATCGATCATCTCCGCAGGCCTGGCGACCGGATTGACGGCGCGTCGGATCCACGACCTGTATCTGGAACTGGGCGGGGACATCTTCCGCAAGGGTTGGCGGACATCCCTCTTCCCCCTTTCTCGCTATCGGTACTCGGCGCGCCCCCTTGAGCAGGCCCTGCGTGAAAGGTTTGGGGACATGCTGATGCGGGATCTGTGGAAGGACATGGCGCTGCGGGATGTTGTCATCACCGCATTTGATGTGTTGACAAATGAAACCTGCTTCATCAAGCCCTGGAAGCTTCAGTATCAGGACTGGCCCTTGATCAAGGCGGTCATGGCATCGAGTTCGGTGCCCACGTTTTTTCCGCCGGTGGAAGGTCGGTACATCGACGGGGGCGTGGGCTCCTACGCCAATCCGTGCTACCTGGCCGCCTACGAACTCAGCTATTGCCTGGGTTGGAAGCCGGAGGAGACCACCCTGCTTAGCCTGGGCACGGGCCGGAGCCCAAATGCCATGCAGCCCGGAGAACCTGCGCAGCTGGCGGCATGGGATTGGCTGGCGCCGGTGCTGGATGCCTTCGTGACCTCGGCCAGCGATCAGCAAGTTCGGCTGGTCGACACGTTCTTCAACAAGCTCGACTTCAGACGATTCCAGGTGGATATGGACGAGGTGGTAGCCATGGATGACCCGGCGGCCATCCCCTTGCTGATCGAGTACGGATTGGAGATGGGGAAAATGATCCTGGCAGATCGCATAGATGGTGCCGCAAAGGTGAAGCCAGCCAAGGCGCGGCGCGTGCTCAAGTAGGTGCCGCAGCCGGCCGGGGAGCCGGTGGCTAGAGGATCAACATGGCATCGCCGAACGAGTAGAAACGGTAGCCCTCGCGTTTGGCAACTTCGTACGTCTCCAGAATCAATTCCCGCCCGGCAAACGCGCTCACCAGCATGAGCAGCGTCGACTTGGGCAAGTGGAAATTCGTGATCAAGGCATCCACCAGGTTGAAGGTGAAGCCCGGCAAGATGTACAGGTCGGTGTCACCCGAGTAGGGGGCAATCCGAGGGGAAATCCGCAAAGAGGAGTGGCGCGCAGCCGACTCCAGGGCGCGGACGGAGGTGGTACCCACTGCAATGACCCGCCCTGCCTTGGCGCGCGCTTCCTCGAGCATGGCGGCGGTCTCACGTGGGACGTCGCACCATTCGGTGTGGATTTTGTGAACTGAGGCATCCTGCTCGACCACGGGCGCGAAGGTGTCAAGCCCCACGTGCAGCGTCACGAATGCTTGCTGCACGCCCTGGCCTGCGAGTTCCGCCAGCAACGCCGGCGTGAAGTGCAGGCCGGCTGTGGGAGCTGCGGCCGATCCTGATTCTCGAGCGTAGACCGTCTGATAGCGTTCGGGGTCGCGAAGGCGTTCCTGGATATAGGGAGGCAGCGGCACGTGGCCGATTCGCGACAGCTGCCCCTCTACGGGAGAGGAGAATCGCACCACCCGCTCGGCACCCTCCCCGGTGGCGACGACCTCGGCCGCAAGGCCAGGGCCCAGTTCCATCCGCTTGCCAACCGACATGCCCTTTGCGCCAACCAAGACATTCCAGGTGAGGGGGCCCTGCTTCCGAAGCAGCAAGAGTTCGACCCGCCCCCCGGTGGTTTTCCGGGCATAGATACGGGCGGGCATGACGCGGGTCCGATTGAGGACCAGCAGATCGGTGGCTGAGAGATAGTCCCCCAAGTCACGAAAGATGCGGTGTTCAATCTTTTCCGTATCCCGGTGCAGTACCAGAAGCCGCGAGGAGTCGCGCGGCTCCGCCGGCGTCTGGGCGATGAGGCGCCGCGGCAGGTGATAGTCGAAGTCGCAGGTCTGTAGCGTCGGCGAGCTGGTCATGGGTAGGCGTGCCCGCGGGGTGCCCGTCTACCGTCTGAACGCGCGCAGTATGACGTTCAGCAGCACGGTCAAAATGATGGAAAGGAGAAGAGACGTGGCAAGCGGGAAGTAGAACGTGCTGCCCCCGCGTTCAACGCGGATGTCGCCCGGTAGCCGGCCCAACGGCAGTCCCAGCCTAGAAGCCAGATACAAGCCGACTCCCACAAGTACGAGTATGAGCCCGCCAACAATAAGATATCTAGCCAGATTGTCCATTCGCTATGGACACCGAGACTACATCAACCGTGGCTGGCCGTCGTCAAGATAGGGTACGCCAAGGTGTTCATACGCGGAGCGGGTCGCGATACGACCCTGCGGGCTGCGGTCCAGAAATCCCAGCTGCAGCAAATAGGGCTCCACTACGTCCATAATGGTATCCTGCTCCTCACTGACAGAAGCCGCAATGGTATTCAAGCCGACGGGCCCGCCGCCGTGCTTCTCGATGATCAGCCGCAGCACGCGCCGGTCGACGTCGTCGAGGCCGAGCGCATCCACCTGGAGCAGATCCAGGGCCTGCCGGGCGATCTCCGAGGTAACTGCTCCGTTGGCCCGAACCTCTGCATAGTCGCGCACCCGGCGCAAGAGACGCAAGGCAACGCGCGGGGTGCCGCGCCCACGGCGGGCGATCTCCTCCACACCGCTTGCATCCACGGTGACATTGAGGAGCCCTGCGGCGCGTGCCACAACGGCCTGCATGTCAGCGGCCGAGTAGTAGTCGAGGCGATAGACTGCCCCAAAACGCGCTCGCAAGGGTGCCGTAACCAGCGCCAGCCGCGTGGTGGCGCCGACAAGCGTGAAACGGGGCAGCGTTAGACGGATGGAGCGGGCGGAGGGGCCCTTGCCGAGGATGATGTCGAGGGCAAATTCCTCCATCGCCGGATAGAGCACCTCTTCAACGACGCGGCCGAGCCGGTGTATTTCGTCGATGAAGAGTATATCGTTCGCGCGCAGGCCAGTGAGGATGGCGGCCAAATCCCCGGGCCGCTCGACCGCCGGTCCCGAAGTGACTTTGATATTGACCCCCATTTCGTTTGCCACGACATGCGCCATGGTGGTCTTGCCCAGTCCCGGAGGGCCGTAGAACAGCACATGGTCCAGCGCATCGCTACGCCGGCGAGCCGCGGCAATCAGGATCTGGAGGTTCTCCCGAAGCTGGTCTTGCCCGATCAATTCGTCCAATGTGCGCGGGCGCAACGCGTAGTCAAGCCGATCTCCGGTCTTGAAGTTCGGATCCACCGAACGCTGGGAATCTATCGACATGATGGCATTATAACCCGCGGGTGCAATCGGCCTGCATTTGCCGATGCGCATGATTCAGAGTTCAGTTCATGACCAGCTGGGAACACGGTACAGTCCAGCCGGGGCGCCGGCATGAGGTGCCAGACATCCCGAGCTCATTTCCACCAGCCTGGGGCTGTACTTCGTAGTTGATGTGTTTTTCGGCTGGATCGCCAACCCGGTCTGCATCGCCACAGCAGATCATGCGCGTGTCCCAATATGTCTGCGGGTTCGCTACCCGGATCCCGTCGGCGAACGCATGTCGGCGAACGGAGGACGTGATGGCCGGGTGGCCCCTTTTTCGCCAGCGACTCCGTTGCGGGCTGCAACTCTTGACGATCTGGCACAGGGCCCGTCGACTGGTGTGCTGATTCGGTGAGGTCAGGAAGCAACGTCGCCGCTGAGCCGCGAACGGCCCGAGCTTGACTGCGCCCAGCGATGACGGTAATATGACAATACCGCGAGTGGAGTGTTCTCTGAATCCTGTGAAGGCCGCCCGCGACCAAAGCACGCCCGCCGCCGACGTCGTGCGTTCAATGATTGCGTGGTGCGGCGGCGCCACAATGGCCCGTGTCAAGCACCAGATACAGCCTGGAGGAACGATGAAGAAGCTCAGCCTCCGCGTGTTCCTTGGCATCGTGTGTCTATCCGCCGCGGTCCTTGCCTGCCAGGCCGCGTCAAACCTGGTTCCTGCAGGCGCTCCGACAGACATCGATCAGCCTGCGGCTCCGGCCCGCTCGCCCGCAACGCCCAGCCAGCCGAGTCCAGGGCAACCCACGGGCCTGCCTGTCTTCGAGGACTCGGACGCGACCTACCGGATCCTGACAAGCGGCGACGCCACAACGCTGTATCAGCTGAAGAACGAGGCCGGGCAAGACGAGACCTTCAAGCCGGGGGTTGAGCGCTACACCGTCAATATGAGCTCTGAGACCCAGATAGACCTCGGGTCGGGCTGGTGTGCCAAAACCGCTGCCATCCGCGACGACAACAAGAGTCACTTCGACCCTGCGGTGACCGTCAATGACTACTTGATTCCTGACCGCGATCTGCAGTACTTCGAGTGGCAAACCGATGACGGCATGTTCTGCTTCTCTTGGGACATTGTTGCTTCGAATTGGCCAGCGGGGGAGTATGACGTCAGGGAGGCCTATTCGTTTGACACCACCGTCAACGATGGCTGGCATGACTACGCGGCGGGTGACTATGTCACGGAGTACACGGTGACCGTAGCCCAAGGCCCAGCAGCCTCGTCGGGCCCCACGTCCGGAAGCGACGAATGCATCTCATGGGATGAGGTCACGGTTGACATGAAGGGCGACACGGTCTGCGTCCGCGGCGTGATCGTCAAGTTCTCGCAGGAGTACTCGAACTCCCGCTACTACTTCACCGACGAACGCAGCACTTTCTTCCTTTTCAGCGCGCTGTGGGAGTTCTACGATGCAGATACTGGGAAAACGATAGCCCCAGGTGACTGCGTGGAAATCATTTCCGAAGTCCAGGTTCAGTCCGGCATACCATTTATGAATCTCGATACGCTCGACACGCCGGGTCATGAAGGCGACAGTTTCCGCGGATCTGCCGCGTGCGACTAGGCTTGGAGATCCGTGATCCCGCCCTGCGAGAGAAAGGCGGCGGATCACTGGCCGGTCATACCCTCGGCTCGGACCCTCAGCCACCCCGATAGAGTGCGGGCCGGTGGCGAGGCTTTGATGACAACAGGATGTCATCAAAGCCCGGAACTCACCCCTTCCAAACCGTGCGTAGAAGCACACGAACCCGCCGGCGCGTGATTTGGCGCATGTTGAGTCCGCTGAAGTTGTGTCAGCTTGACCGCCATCCCCTGCGCGGGTATGATAAAGGTGTTGCCGTCCCCCAGATCCACCGGATGAGTGACGGCGTTCGGGGCGTGGCGCAGTCCGGCTAGCGCGCTTGCATGGGGTGCAAGAGGTCGGAGGTTCAAATCCTCTCGCCCCGACCAAGAGTCCCTGAAGGTACCCATGCCTTCAGGGACTTTTGCATTGAGAAGATGAATTCTGATCCCACGCCCGCCGCGGCGCGCTGCAACCGCCAGGCGATCACAGGCTTTGGGGTGGGGCTTCTGACGATGCTGGCCCTGTGCACGGCTCCGGCACCGAAACCATTCAGCGGAAGCCTGTGCCTCCCCGCGGCGGCCGGGCTGGGGATGATTGCGATCGTCAACGGAGTCAGAGCGCGGCCACGAATCCAATTCATGGTGGAAAGCGAATTGCTCTGGCCACAGCAGGCCTGGGGACGGGCGGCGCGGCCCACTTGGCGGAACTATGCAGCGGCGCTGTGGCCGCGGGCGGTGGGTTTGCGCTTCGCTGCGTTCATGCGACAGTTCCTGCCTTGAGACCGCAGGCGGTAGGGCACGCCTTGCCAAGCCCGTGTGCCTCGATTATGCTTGCCAGCGGGAGTGGTAAAGTCCCGGCGGGCTTCCTGGTCTTCAAAACCTGTGGCGGGTCGCGATGCGGGCCGCGGTGGGTTCGACTCCCATCCACTCCCGCTG
>DATIPW010000252.1:0-7692 GCA_035471605.1 Anaerolineales bacterium
CTGCTGCGCGATGCCGCGCAGCGCGAGCATGACCGCCTGGAGATCGAGGCCGCGCTGGCAGGCGCCGCGAGCAGAGTCGAAAGCGGCCTGCGACCAGAGCGTGCGGCAGTCGAGCACCTCGGTATCACCCTGCAGAGTCAGCTGCACCACACTCGAAAGCGGGATATCCATCCCGTCGCGGATCCGCATGTCGCAGTCCAGGCAGGCCTGGCATTGACGCACGTCCTGCCCGCAGCGGGCCACTACCATGCGCCGGAGCGACATGACTAGAATTCGTCGGTCCGGGGGCTGAGGGTAAGGCTCAGGAGGACCACGTCCCGCGTTTCACCATCCGGCAGCATGAAGTAGTCGTCGAGCGTGGCCTTCTGGCGGAAGCCGAGCGACTCGAAGGCCTTGACGACCTCGGTCTTTTCCGAGACCACTTCGGCAACCAGGATGCTCATGCCCTGTTTGCGAGCCAGCTCGATCAGGGTGCGGCTCATCTTCATGCCCAGGCCACGCTTGCGAAAATCCTTGGCAAGAAAGAGGCGGATCTCGGCCACGTGCCGTTTGGAGCGTTCATTGAAATGCAGTGAAGCGGACCCCACAACGCGTTCCTTGAGCAGTGCCAAGATCGGCAGAACGCGGCTGTAGTCCAGGTTGTCGCACCAAGCCTGGACCACTCCCGGTTCCTTTACATAGTCGCGGAAGTAGCGCAAGTCTTCCTGGCCGACCGCCGCGTAGAACTCCATCAGGCGCTGGAAATCCTTGGCTACCATGGGGCGCAGAAGGACGTAGGCTCCATCCTTGAGCGTGATCATCTCGCGCAGACCCTTGATGTGCTCGGGAAGCATTTGCCCTCCGATCCTGACTCTTGTCGTACGTTGGCGATTCAGCCATGCGCGGCGCTGTGCCGGCGGTGATCTCCGCGGCGCGAGCCGGGTGCAGGCACTCAGGCAGGGACCTTGTCCGGCTGGGGCTGGACAAAGCCGGCCGGCAAGACCTGCGCTTCCGTGACTATGCGCGGGACGATCTCCTCCCAGCCGACCGCCATGATATGCAATCCGCTCACGCCCTGCAGCTTCCTGATGCTGGCAATGAGCTCGAGAGCGATCTGAACGCCTTCTTCCTGCACGTTGCCCGCGGCGTCTGCGTCCTGCAGGCGCTGCATGAGGGGCGCGGGAATCACGACGCCCGGGACTTCGTCGTTCATGTAGCGAGCCATCTTCAATGTCTTGAGCGGGGTGATTCCGACCAGGATGAAAACCTTGTCCAGGATGTCCCGTTTGGCGAGCTCGTTGAGCCAGATCTCCAGGTGGGCCACATCGTAGACCAGGTTGGTCTGGAAGAATTGGGCGCCGGCATTGACCTTCTTGTGCTCGCGCAGTGCCTGAAATCTGGGTTCGGAGGCAAAGGGGGAGGCGGCGGCGCCGAGGAAGTAGCGGGGAGGGGTTTTGATCTCGCGGCCGTCCAAGTAGCGGGCCTCGTCGCGCATGCGGCGCAGAATCCACAGCATCTGCACGGCGTCCACATCGACGACATCGAGGCGGCCGCGGGGAGCCGGCGCCATTTTCATGGAATCGCCGGAAATGCACAGGATATTGCGGATCCCCAGATCGGCAGCCCCCAGCACCTCAGACTGCAGCCCGACGCGGGTGCGGTCGCGAGCGGCGATCTGCATGACGGGTTCGGCCCCATGCTGGACAGCGATGGCGGAACAAGCCCAGGAGGCGGTGCGCGGGGCGGCGGACGGGTTGTCGGTGAAATTCACCGCGGCGACGTAGGGCTTGAGCAATTCCACGTTCCTGAGCATCTTGTCCAGCTTGCAGGAGATGGGCGGCGCCACCTCTGCCGTGACCACGAATTCGCCTGCCTTGAGTCGCCGTTCGAGTTCGGAAGCCGGCTCTGAGTAGGCCGGCGCGTGATAGGCGCTATCGCCCTGCCACCAGTCGGGCTGCCGGACCGGCCGAAAAATGGAATCCCAGGTGGCGGCCCTGACCCCGGCTTCGGGATTCAACAGTCCGGGGAAGACCGTGCGCGGGCCGAGCTTGCGGACCTGGCGGACCACGTCGCCCCAGGTCTCGCCGCCGACCTTGTCCCAGTCGAGGGGCGGGAGGACTTCCAAGAGCATTTCCTGGCGTCCCATGCGGAAGGCGCGATCGTAGATCTGGTACCAGATGCACGGCCGGGTCTCATCGACATAGCAATGCGATTGGGTGGAGCCGCCGCAGGGCCCGTTGCGGACTCCCTTGGGGCATTCCATGGCGCAGACGAAGGCGGTCTCCTGCAGAAGGCAGTTGCCGCACATGCGACAGCCAAACAGGGGGCCCTTGACCGCTCGTTCGGCGGTCTCCAGGAGCCGGGCCCCAAGGGAATGATGCTCAAACGGGTAGAACGGGGGTTGCCAGCGACGGCCGGGGGTGAATCCGGGCATGATTCCTCCTTCGGAGCCCTGCCACCCAGAGAGCGGGATGGGCGGGCTTCCGACAGCTAGTTGCTCAAGTAGGCGTCAGCATAGATGACTTTGTTGAGCAGGATCTGAATGGTCTTCCAGATCGCTGCCTGATCCGGATCGGACAAGTCGAAGTCCTCGAGGAGCGGCTCTTCGCCGGCGGCGGTCCGTTCGGCAATCCTGTTGTACACACGGGCAAGCGGGGTGGAGTTGTCGCGCTTCTCGATCCAGTCGACGACCTGGTTCTGCGGCTCATCGAAAGGATTTGCGATCATCATCTGAAGCCCCACGCCCATGAGCATGGCGCAGTAGACGCGATTGATGAGCGGGCGATTCTCGTTGGGAACCGCGTTGGAGACATTTGACAGGCCGACCGAAATATTGGGCTTGGGGTCCCAGGCATACTGGAGGGTGCGGACGGTCTCGATGAGATGAGGACAGTACTGCTGGCAGCCGCTGACCGTCAGCACCAGCGGATCGATGATGAGGTTCTCCATGGGCAAGCCGATCTCCATCATGCGCGGGATGAGCTTCTCCACGGCGATGTTGACGCGCGCATCCGCCTCGACGGGAATGCCTTCGGTCTGCATCGTGAGGGCGATGACCCTGGCGTTGTATTTCTTGGCCAGCAGCGGGACCTTCTCCAAGCGCTCCGGCTCGGCGGACGTCGAGTTAAGGATGGGCTGGGCTTTGGTGATCTTCTGGAGGGCGGCTTCCATGCCGTCGATATTGGTGGTATCGATCGACAAAGGCACATCCACGACGGTCTCGATGGTCTCGACGATCCAAGGAAAGACCTCCGCCCAGTCCTTCTTGCGCGGGCCCAAGTTGATGTCGACGGCCTTGGCGCCGGCCTCCACCTGCCGGACCGCAAGGTCCATGAAGAATTCCCGATCGCGCGCTGCCAGTGCGGCCTTGACCTTCTCTGAAATGATGTGGATGTTCTCCCCGATGATGAACATGGTGCCTCCCGTAGAGTGACTCGTGATTCAGGGGCCGGATCCCGCCAATATCCCGGATTCGTCTCGATTCACGCCTTCGCCAGCGCCGCCTCCACTGACGGGAACTTCGACATATCGGTGTGGGGCAGGAACAAGGCCGAGGTGAAGGCCTCGTGGAATGTATTGTCGGCCGAGAGCTCGACGTAGGTCATGCGGCTGGCGATCTGTGCGATGTGCTCGCGCTGGCGCCAGTCCAGCAGCACCAGGTAGGCGCCCTTGACCGAGGTGTTTCCCAGGAACTGGAAACGCGACCAATCCACATCCGGCAACAAACCGATCTGGACCGCCTTTTCGAGATTGACGTACTTTCCGAAAGATCCGCCGATCAAGACCTCGTCGGCGCTTTCGAGGATCACTCCGACATTATCCGCCAAGACTGTGAAGCCGGCATAGATGGCGGCCTTGGCGCGAAGCAGATTGTCCGTATCGACCCGGGTCAGGACAATATCCTCGCCTTTCTGGGTCTCGGGGCCCCAGGCAACCACATACTCCCCGCCGTGTGCTCCCTGGCGCACGCGGGGGGTTGGGGCCCGGAGGTTGACGTTGCCGGCCTTGTCCAGGAGGCCGGTGAGGAAGAGCTCAGAGAGCAAGGAAATCAGACCGCTGCCACAAATGCCGCTGGGCTTGCTGCCGCCGATCACGCGATAGGTGGGTTCCAGAGTCTGGCTGTTGACCCACACCTCCTCAATGGCGCCGTCGGTGGCGCGCATGCCGTGCAGCACGCCCGCGCCTTCAAATGCAGGGCCGGCCGAGCAGGCGCAGGTGACGAGCCAATCTGAGTTGCCCAGGACGGTCTCACCATTGGTGCCGATATCCAGGAAGAGGGTCAGGTTCTCGGCGCGATCGAGGCCCGAAGAGAGCACGCCGGCGGTGATATCGGCCCCGACGTAGCTGGCAACTCCAGGCAGACAGTCGATCGAGGCATCGGGGCACAGGTTGAGGCCAAGCGTGCGCGCGGTCAGCGGGGGAATGTGGTTTACGGCCGGCACAAAGGGTGCCAGTCGTATGCTTTCCGGAGGGATGCCGAGAAACAGATGCATCATGGTGGTGTTGCCGGCGACGGTGGCCTTGACGACGCGCCCGGGCTCGGTCTTGACGCGCTTGCAGGCGACTTCCAGGAGCTGGTTCAAGGTACTCAAGACTCTCTGGCGCAGTTCCTCACGGCCACCTTCCTTGCCGGCATACACGACGCGGGAGATCACGTCTTCGCCGCGGGCGATCTGGCCGTTGTACTCGGCGACCTGCGCCCTGACCTTGCCGCTGATCAGATCCACGAGCCAAAGGGTGACGGTGGTGGTACCGATATCGATCGCCGCGCCCCAGAGCGGCGAGTACTCATCCTCGTGACCCGGCCGCAAATCGATGAGGCGCCCCTGAGCAGCATTCCCGGGGTCTTCGACCTCAACGACGGCGGTCGTGTGCCAGTCTCCCTGGCGGAGGACCCTGCCCAGGTCCTGGAGCAAAGGCAAGGACGTGGCGATTTGCGAGATCTGTTTTTGCGTGCGAAGAGCAGTTTGCAGGCGAGACCAGTCATCGCTCTGATCGTCGACGCTGGGAGGGGCAAGCGTGAGGTGGACCCGCCGAACCGTCTGGATGGCGGGATATTCATAGTCCTGGGGGACGCTGACTTCGGCGACGACGCGGTCCGTGGTGAGCCGACGCTCAATCTTTTGCTGCTCCGGCACCCAAATGGCCGCGTCCCCTTCCACCAGCGACTGGCAGGCGAGGGCATAGCCCTGGGCCAGCGCGTCCTGGGAGAGACGGAGCGTGCTGCGACTGCGGACGCTGCCCTGCGCCACGCGAACGGCACAGCGGCCACAACGACCCTGCCCACCGCAGGGTTGGCCGATTTCCACCTGGGCCAGACGCGCGGCGTCGGACACCAAGGTGCCCGTGGGAACCCGAACAGACACGGGCTCCGGCATGTTGTCCAAGCGAAACGTGACAGCGTGCTGCATATGCGGATGCAAGAGGGTGGGTCGGGCTCACCTCCCGGTGAGCAGGACCGGCGACGCCAGGCTTCCGCCCTGGCTCAATTCAGCGCCGTTTTCATGAAGGCGGGCAGATCCACCGCCTCGCGCGGCCCGACGCGGATGTTCCAGTCCGGCAACTCCTCCTCCAGCTCGCCGGAAAGGACGGCCACGTGACCCGGCAGGACAAGCCGTTTGTTGGTGACCTTTGCGGCGACATCGAATCCCTTGATGGCCTTTGCGATCCTCTCGGCATCGAATTTTCCGGCCGCCCAGGCAGTGAGGACTGACATGCCCTCGGCGTCGGCCACCACCAACCAGGCTGAGAGGCCCGAGCCCTCCACTTCATTGGCCACGGCGAAATAGGTGATGCTGAAATTGGTCGTGACCAAGACGGGGCTTTCCGGCTTTGGCGCATTGATCTCGTACAAACCGGGCTGAACCTGGATGGGTTTTTGCGGGTCGGTGTAGATGTTCTCGCGCAGAACGAGCAACGGATAGAGGAGCTCCGGTGAGAATTCGCCCAGCACCACGAAGCCGGCGTACTTGGCAATGGCCTGTGCGGCTGCAATGCCTTCATCCTTGGCTCTGAACGGGAAGGCGATGACCGGGTAGCCGAGGGCACGGAAATTGGCCTTGATGGCGAGCCGGCGAGCCTGGGTCGAAAGAGTGAGCCACTCTGACAGGTTCTTGCCTGCGAGCTCGAGCACCAAGTCCTCGACACCCTTCTCTTGGGCCTGCTGCGTCAGGCCTGCGAGGGCGTCGAGCGAATCGGCGAAGAGGGCGAGTGGAACCTTGTGGCGCTTGGCGACCTCTGCCAGACCGTCGAGGTTGGACGTGTTGGCGGTGCACAGCAACGGTTGTTCCCCGGGGAGCACCGCGAGAGCGGCCTCGAACTGAGCGGGGTCCTGTGCCATCAGGATGAGGGGTCGTTGGGTACTGGAGCGCACCGCCTTGACCGCGGCCGGCAGGTCGCCATCGGCCTCGACGGCAAAGCCGTCGATCGCCAAGTCAATGCCGACATAGTTGGCCCGGTAGGCATCCGCGACAGCCGCCTTCTGCCCGATTTCGGGATCAGAGGCCTTGAGGCGGAGAAAGATGCCCGGCCGATTAACGAAGGTCTTCTCGTGGCGGAAGAGGACGACTTCATTGCCGGCCTTGACTTCCGTGCCGGCCTTGAGGGTGATGAGGCGGATGGGCGGCGCGGAGGATTCGGCGAGCTGCTTCTTGGACTCCTCGGTCACGTAGGGGCAGGCACTCAACTCCACCTGCTTGGCAGCCAGCTTCATGGCAAAGGCCAGGCAGGTGGGGAAGTTGCATTCCTTGCAGTTGGTCTGCGGTAGGAGCTTGTAGATCTGGATGCCGCTCAACGCCATGTTGTTCTCCTTCTTGCCTGGCGGGAATTCGGGTTGCGGCCCGCTGGATCCGCCTAAGGCTGCTAGACGGCTACCAGCTCAGCGATAGCGGCCTTGAGGCGCAGCACCGATTCGGGGTGGCGCAGGACGACGATATCCGCTCCCGCCTCGATGAGGGCGGCGGCGGTGAGCGTCTCCCAGTTGACGGCGCGGGCCTTCCAATCTCCCCAGGCTTCAGGCACGCCCTCCCCGACCTTGGCCTCCTTGGTCTTCCAGGCTTCAAAACCGGGCGTCACGATCATGGGCTGTTGCGTCATGGCGTCTCCCTGGAGGGCAGCCAAGCGCAGCCGCTCCATGACCGAGTAGCCGTACTCGATGCCGTAGCCCAAGGCACCGGTCGTGGGATCCATGAGGATGCGGTCCTTGGGCATGCCCATATCGCTGATGAGGATGTTGAGCTGTTTCGACAAGTTGACATCCATGGGCGTGCGAGCCTGGACGGCATGACCGTTCGCCATGGCGGTGGCGACAATCGTCCGGTAGTTGTTGTCTTCGCAGATGCCCAGGACCAGGCGCTCGCCCTTGGCCGCCTCGGCGACCGGAACAAGGAGTTCATTGTCCTTGTCGGCCTGGCCCGGTCCCCAAACGATCAAAGGAAGCCCAGTGGCCGCCAGGGCAGCCCGAACCTGCTTGACGGCGTCCTCGGCCGAGTCTTCGGCGTTCAGGGCCAGCACCAACACATCGGCGCCAGAGGCTTCGGCCTTGCCGGCCCAGCGTCCCACATCCTCAGAGACCTCTCCCCAAGGCTCGGCCAAGAGGGTGGACCAGTCCTCAGGCTTGCGCGACTTGATCTCGATGGCGACCACAGGCGGATTGGGGAGCGGGGCTTCGAAATGCATGAATGGCATGGTTGCCTGACCGCCGACCACGATGGA
>DATIPW010000253.1:0-6378 GCA_035471605.1 Anaerolineales bacterium
TTCCCTCCGCGTCGTGAATTCGGCCACGACGCGGCCATCCTGCATCTGCAACACGCGGTCCACGTAGCGGCACATGCGCAGATCATGGGTGACCATAATGCCAGCTCGTTTTCGCTCGTGAATTAGGGCCGCGAAGGTCTCGACGACCTGGAATGCCCGCGCCGTATCCAGAGCTGCGGTGGGTTCATCCGCAAGCACCAACGCCGGGTTGTGGATGACAGCCCGTGCGATTGCCACCCGCTGCTGCTGGCCGCCTGACATCTGGGCTGGCAGGAACTGCAAGTGATCCGCCAGGCCCAGCCTCCTGAGCAGTGCCGCGGGCTGCTCCGCCTTTTTCCGGACCTTGATCCCGTTCAGCCTCAGCATCACTTCCACGTTTTCCTGGGCCGTCAGAAAAGGAATCAGATTGTTTGACTGAAACGTGAAACCGATCCGGGAACGGCGCAGGCGAACTCGCTTGCCTTCGTCCATCAGGGAAAGGGCCTGTCCGTCAATCAGGACCTCCCCGGATGTCGGTCTGAGCAGGGCCGCCAGGACGGAGAGCAGGGTCGTCTTGCCCGAGCCGCTCGGACCAACAAGGCCCATGAATTGCCCGGGGAATAGCTGGAAGCTGACGCCGTCCACGGCCCGGACGGGTGCCCCATCCATGTCGAAGGTCTTCACCAGATCACGAACTTCCAGTACCGGTTTCGGCATATCGCGCCTCACTGCAAGCGCAGGGCGCGCAGGGGCTCAATGCGTACCGCATAGATCACGGACACCAGCCCACCGATTGGCCCGATGAGCGCGAGGGCCAGGAGCGACAGTGCCACCCGATTGCCGTCGAACACCAGCGGCACGGTCGGTGGGAGACCCATCGAGAACAGATACGTGAGTAGCGATCCCATGCCGACTCCGAACGCGGTGACTACCGCAATCTGGATGACTGCCGCCGTCGCCACAGAGTAGTCGGACGAGCCGATTGCCTTGAGCACGCCGATCTGGGGGACCTTTTGCAGGACCTGGATCTGGAAGAATCCGCCAATGACCAAGATTCCAATGAGCAAGGTGAAGACGGCCTGAGTCTGGACCGTCGACTGCTGCGCCGAGTAGCCAGGCACGTTACTGATGGTAGTGGCAACATCGGCTACCTGGATTCGCGATACCTCCGCCAGCAGCCGGCCCTTCATCGTCTCCACCTGCCCAGGATCTTGCAGCCGCACCGCGAGGATGCTGGGCAGCGGCGTGTCATCTTTCAGATCGGCCTCGGACTGCGGGCGGATTCGCTCCCAAGTGGCTGGAGCCACGAAAATGCTCGGCTGAAACAGGTACGATTGGCCTTCTGTCAACCCCACGACCACCAACTCCGCGAAGCGATCTTCGGCGCCCTGCGTGGCCCGCAAGACAAGGCGATCTCCAATCGCGACACCAGAGTGCAGCGCAAAGTTGCGATCTATTACTCCCTCATTGGAGTCTCCCCCCCGGAAATCGCGCCCCGCGATCACGCGGGGCATGCCGGGGTAGGATGGGTCCGCACCGAGCAGCGAGATCTTGATGGGCTCTGTGGTCGACACGACCTCGGCGGTCGACGCATAGACGGCACCGGCCGAATCCACGCCGTTGACCCTTCGCACGGCACGCAGAGTGCTGGGTTCAAGCTGGCTGGATGGAATAATGTAGTCGGATTTCTCCCGAAACACGATCAGTTGGGCATCCAGGTTCGCGAGGTATTGCCGATTGCCGTTGGCAAGGCCCTCACCCAGGGCGGCGATAAACAGCACCAGTAGTGTGACCAAGGCGATGATGAGACTCAAAAGGAAAAAGCGCGCCCGATTGCGCCAAAGCTCCTTGACGGCGATGTAGATGGCAAAAGAAAGCGCGCTAATCATAGCACTGGCTCCCGGCAAAGCCCGTCAACGCGGGAAAGGCAAGGCGGCACACATGCGGGCATCGAGCACACCAGCGGCAAACTTCGCCAACTACGCGGCCGCGGGCGCCTGCTGTACGATCCGGCAAAAGGAACACAATCCTGGTGCAGACGTGGGCTGGCCACAGTTGGGGCAAGGGTGCAGGGTATCCATGATGGCCGGCGGGCTTTCTGCAAAGAATCCTTCGTCCCTGGCGTGAAGAAACCGGAGATAGAAATTGAGCTTGGTTCCCGGGTTCTCGCTCTCCATTCTGTTGAGGACCTCCTTGTGGTACAGGGAGGTCGATCCGGCTGCGAACGGGCACTCCTGGTAGATGTACTCGATTTGGCGCAACAGGGCGTAGGCAGCCATTTCTCGTTCGTAGAAGCGGCATAATGGCTTGACCTTGCGCGCCAGACCCGGCATTTCGCGCAGAACCGGCCCCTGTCGCCGCAGAAAGTCGGCCGACCAGTTAAGAGTATTTCCGAATAGTACGGCGGCCTCATCGTCAAGATTGTGGCCGGTCGCCAGGACGTCGTAGCCCAGGTCCCGAGCGAGCCGGTTCATGACATGGCGCTTAGCCAGCCCACAGACCGAACAAGGTTTTCCCCTGCCGCGCTGGTTGATCTGGGCAAGCATGGGAATGGGCTGGCCGTACTCATTCTCGACATCGATCTCGTGAAGCACAAGTTGATGCTCGTCCGCAAATCGGCGTACGCAGGCTGCGGAACCCTCGGAGTATCCCGTGCCCCCATCGATTCCCAGGCCGATGTAGAGACCGTCGGCACGGTATCCCAGCCTGTGCAGCAGATCCCAGAGCGATAGCGAGTCCTTGCCGCCCGAGACGGCCACGAGGATGCGGTCGTCACGGGTGAACATGTCATACTTGCGAATGAAGCGCTCAGTCTGCTCGGGGAGCCATTCCAGGAAGTGGCTGCTGCACAGAGCCAGCCTGTGCTGGCGCATATTGACTGCAGCCTTGTGCCCACATTTGCGGCATTTCATGCTTGTTTGCCAGTTGGCCCAGCCAACCCGCTTCCGCCATGGCTGGGGAGGCCGGCTACCCGCCGGAGATGACCGCGATCAACTTGACTTCCTGCCCGTCCTGCAGGATTTCGTCCTCAAGGATCAGCTCCCCATCCCGCGTGGCGATCACCGTTTCAGGGAGGATGGTTGCCTTCTCCAAAGCAGCCAGCAAGGTCATCCCTGGCCGAACATCATAGACCTTCTCGCGTAGTATCAATCGTACCATTGGTGACCTGAAGTCCGCATTCTACCATGCAGCCGCAGGCCACTCTGGCTTGACAGCTATGATGACTGAGCCTTACGATAGCGAGGCGAACGGCAAGACAGACTCTATCGCACGAACGGTGTCTGGATGAGCACGAGATCCAACAAGCACGCAGCGAGCCACAAAACATGACGCGCAACCAGCGAATCGGCCGGTGGGGCGAGGACGCCGCCGCCAACTACTTGTCGGAGGCCGGCTACACCATACTGTCGCGGAATCTTCGCACGCCGTACGGCGAGGTGGATCTCCTGGCGCAGATCGAGGATGAAGTGGTCTTTGTGGAGGTGAAGACGAGAACCACTTCGGCCCTGGGCCCCCCGGAGATCGCTGTGGACTCCAGGAAACAGGCTCATATCCTTGCCTGTGCAGAGCACTACGCCCAGCAGACGGATCTGAAGCATTGGCGCATTGATGTGATCGCCGTCGAGAGGATCCATGGCCAAGCCCGGATCACACATTTTGAGAACGCCATTTCGTGAACCGCCAACGGGCCCCAGCCGGATTTGGCCCTGCCGCAACACGCAATGAACCATACCGCGACCCCAAGCCTGACGGAAGCCCGACCCATGGCGGTCCTGCTGTTGGGCCCTACCGCCGTCGGAAAGACAGAGATCTCCGTGCAGGTCGCAGAAAGGCTGGGAGCCGAGATCGTGTCGGTGGATTCGCGCCTCTTCTACCGCGGCATGGATATCGGGACCGCCAAGCCCAGTGCCGACCAGCGCGCTCGAGTGCCGCATCACCTAATCGATCTGGTTGAACCCAATGAGACCGTGGGGCTGGCAGAATTCCAGCGCCGGGCGCAGGGCGCCATCACGGGAATCATCGTGCGGGGCAAACTGCCGCTGCTGGTGGGCGGAACCGGACAGTATGTGAGGGCCGTGCAGGCCGGCTGGAGCCCCCCGGCCGTGCCTCCCAACGAGTACCTGAGAGCGGAGCTGACCCGCCTGGCCGATGAGCGAGGCAGCGCCTGGCTGCATCAAGGGCTGGGGCGCCTGGACGCTGACTCGGCCGGCAGGATTGATGCCCGCAACGTCCGGAGGACGGTCAGGGCCCTGGAAGTCATCCTCACGACGGGAAAGCGTTTCTCGGAACTGCGGGGCCGGGAAGGCCTGTTCTATCGTCTCATCAACATCGGCCTGCGGCGCACGCGCGTGGAGCTCTATGCCAGGATCGATGCTCGCATTGATCGCATGCTGGAAGAGGGCTGGCTGGAAGAAAGCCGACAACTGTTGCGCCGCGGTTATGCTTCGGACCTGCCAGCGTTTTCGGCCATTGGCTATCCTCAGTGCATCAAGGTGATCCAGGGCGATTTGGACCTGGAACAGGCAAGGCCGAGATCAGGCGGGCAACACGAGCGTTGGTGAGGCGACAATCCAACTGGTTCAAGGAGTCCGATCCAAGCATCCGGTGGTTTGATGCGGGAGGAGCGGACCTGGTTGCCCGAATAGTCGCCTTTATCCAGGAACGTGCCTCAAAGGAAGGAGCGCCGGCTTTGGGCGGCGGCACTGTCTGAGACCCAGGCGCCAAGCATGTCAGCGCAGGCTGGCAGCTTTCGCCCCGGAGGGCCGTGGACGGGTTCGAGCGCTGATTGGCCGAGGCGCGGGCGTCAACCGGTGCCGCCGGATTCCCACCCCACGTGCGGTCCCGGGATGGCGGCGTGCGGCGAAAGGCTCAGTTTCCCGGCGCGCCCTGCAGATCCAAGGCCGGTTGAGGCGTGCCGCTCTTTTTTGGATTCGGCGGCGGGAAGACCGCCTCGAATTCCTCACGGCTGATCGTCTCGACCTCCAGCAACTTGCGGGCGACAGCGTCGAGCTGCTCGCGATACTGCACGAGCAGGCTGCGAGCCAGCCGATACGACTCGTCGACGATCTTGCGCACTTCGTCGTCAATCTTCTCGGCCACCGCCTCCGAGTAGTCCCTCTGCTCCGAGATCTCGCGCCCCAGGAAGATGAGCTCTTCCTTCTGCCCGTACTGCAGTGGGCCCAGCGTTCCACTCATTCCCAGCCGCGTGACCATGGTGCGGGCCATGCGAGTGACCTGCTCGATGTCATTCGAGGCGCCTGAGGTTATGTCGTCAAATACCAGCTCCTCGGCCACGCGGCCACCCAAGGCATAGGCCAAGTTGGCCAGCAGTTTCTTGCGGGAGAACAGTAGCCGGTCTTCATCCGGGCGGAACCAGGTAACCCCCCCTGCCTGGGCTCGTCCCACAATGGACACCTTCTGCACGGGATCGGCCTCGGGGATGGCGTTGGCTACCACCGCGTGCCCGGCCTCATGATAGGCGATGATGCGTTTCTCCTCGTCGGAGATCAGCCGGGATTTCCGCTCCGGACCCATGACCACCCGCTCAATCGCCTCTTCCAGCTCAGGCTGGCCAATGGACTTCTTGTTGCGCCGGGCAGCCAGGATGGCGCCCTCGTTGACCAGATTCTCAAGATCGGCCCCGACGAATCCGGGAGTGCCGCGGGCAAGCGACGCGAGGTCCACAACCGGATCGAGCGGTTTGCCCTTGACATGCACTTTCAGAATGGCCTCGCGGCCCTTGACGTCCGGACGATCCAGCGTCACACGACGGTCGAACCTGCCCGGTCTGAGCAGAGCGGGGTCCAGGATGTCAGGGCGGTTGGTGGCCGCGATGATGATGACGTTGGTATCCGTGTCAAACCCATCCATTTCGACCAGCATCTGGTTGAGGGTCTGCTCGCGCTCGTCGTGCGAGCCGCCAAGCCCCGCCCCGCGCTGGCGGCCGACGGCGTCAATCTCATCCACAAAGACAATGCACGGGGAGTGCCGCTTTGCCTGGTCGAAGAGATCACGCACACGGCTGGCGCCTACGCCAACGAACATCTCCACGAACTCCGAGCCGGAAATGGAGAAGAAGGGCACGCCAGCCTCCCCGGAAACCGCCTTCGCCAGCAGCGTCTTGCCTGTGCCGGGAGGTCCGACCAGAAGCACGCCCTTGGGGATGCGGGCGCCCAACTGTATGAACTTCTGAGGTTCCTTGAGGAATTCCACGACCTCGGCCAGTTCCTGCTTGGACTCCTCCACGCCGGCGACATCCTCGAAGGTAACCGTCGGGTGCTCGCCGCTGAACATGCGGGCGCGGCTCTTGCCAAAGGCCATGGCCGCATTGTTGCTCCCCTGGGCTTGACGGAAAATGAACCACAGAACACCCGCCATGAAGATCACCGGCAGGATGTA
>DATIPW010000254.1:0-15700 GCA_035471605.1 Anaerolineales bacterium
AGCGAGGCTACAGCGAGCAGCACCTGGTGGATGCGGGTCTGCTGAGCGAGCGCCAAGATGAGGCGCAGGAGGGCCGCGGCGGCCATCGATTCGACCGCTTCCGGCACCGCATCATGATCCCGATCCGTGACGAACAGGGGCACATGGCCGGATTCGGGGCGCGCGTCGTGGACCCGCCCGACGTTCCGAAGTTCCTGAAGTCGCCGGAGACCGCCCTGTTCACAAAGGGCCGCCTGCTCTACGGCCTGGACCGGGCGCGCAAGCCCATCCGGACAGCCGACCAGGCGGTGATCGTGGAGGGCTACCTAGACGTGATCGCCCTGCACCAGGCGGGGTATGAAAACGCGGTCTCGCCCATGGGCACGGCGCTGACGGAAGAACAGCTGCGGCTGCTGAAGCGCTTCACGCGCAAGATCGTGCTGGCCCTTGACCCGGATACAGCCGGGCAGAAGGCCGTGCTGCGGGGGCTGGAGGCGGCCCGGCAAGCCATGGACCGGGAGGGCGAACTTGCCTTCGACGCCCGCGGGCTGCTGCGAAACGAGGCCAGGCTGCAAGCGGACCTGCGCGTGGCCTCCCTGCCCGACGGGCTGGACCCTGACGAGATCGTGCGGCGCGATCCAGAGGAATGGAGACGACGGATCGAGTCGGCCGAGCCGATCATCGAACACGTGATGCACGCGCTGGCCGACGGGCGGGACCTGGACGATCGCAAGGTGACTTCCGAGATCGCGACGCAGGTGCTGCCCCTGATCCAGGATCTGCGCCAGCCCGAAGAAAGGGAGTTCTACGTGCAGAAGCTGGCGCGCTTCCTGCACATCGATGAGCGTGCGTTTGTGAGCAGCGGACCGCGCCCGCGGACCCCAAGCCGACGGCGCAGGGGCGCGGCCGCGAGCGTGCGCGAGGAGCATGCGACCGTCGAGGCCCAGCCGCCGACGGCCGCCCGGCGAAAGGTGGAGGCGCACGTCCTGGGGTGGCTGTTCCGCAGACCGGAACTGATCTTCCGCGTGGACCGCTTGCTGCAGCAGCACGGGCTGGCCATGCTGGCCGCGGAGGATTTCGCGTACACGGACGAGCAGCTGCTGTTCGGGCTGATCCGCCAGTCGGTCGAGCAGGACGCGGTGGAGCCGCACACCTTTGTGACCCGGGCACTCCCGCAATCACTGGAAGGCTATGCGGGGGAGTTGCTGGGCCTGACCGAAAACATCGAGGCGCTGGATGACAGGCTGATCGAGGAACTGCTGCGCGGGGTCCGCCGCATGCGCGAGGAAACCGCCAACGAGCAGCGCACCCACTACCGCTTCCTGCAGGAAGAGGCGCAGGAGAGCGGGGACATGCAGCGCGCCTCCGAATACCAGGGAGAGGTGTTGAAACTGACGCAACTGAAACGCGCGCTCGACGAGTTCGAGCACAAGATGTCGCTGGCGCGCATGCGATGAGGATGACGGGCCCGGAGGCGACCTGAGGCACATGACAAGCAAGAAGCGGGCCAGCACAGCGCGCCGGCTGCCGCGGAAACCCCGGAAGACCGTTGGCGAGGCTCCACTGGAGAAGCGGGCAGGCGCCTTCCCGGGGCTTTCGCAGACGGCCTCCGGCGGCGAGCCGGGCCGGCGCGGCCGCAGGGCCGGCGGGTCAGACGGGGGAGCGGCACCGCAAAGTAGCCGCCACTTCCCCGAAGCCATCCTGGATGACGGCGTTGAATTGCAGGAGGCGGCGCTCGCGCCCGATGCAGAGACCCCCAGTTTGGAGGACGATTGGCTGGAAGAGGAGGCGCCGGATGGGCGCCGCCCGGCCGTTGCCGCCGAGCTGGCCGAAGACCCGGTGCGTTTGTACCTGCGGGAGATCGGCCAGGTCAAGCTGCTGGATGCCGACAGCGAGTTTCGCCTTGCCACGCTGATCGAGGCCAAGCGCCAACTGGCCGCCTTCCGCAAGCGCCCCGTGCGCAAGGGACATGCGGCGGCCAAGGCCGCGTATCACAGCCTGCTCTCCGAGGCCACGACTTCCTGGAAAAGACTCGGGGAGGACGCCAGCCGGTTGAAGCGAGAGCCCCCGGATGCGTCGAGGATCCTGGCTGAGGCGCAGGCGCTGCAGCGGGGTTGGGAGGTTGCGGAACGCTCGTACCTGCGCGGCTACCTGACGCAGGGACTGTGGGGACACGACCCCCTCTGGAACAGCCTGGTACGAAAGGCGTACACCGTTTTCCTGTGCCTGCATCTGCTGCCGGCGGAGTACGCGGCGTGGGTGGCCTCAAGGCTGGATGGCGGCCGCAAGCTGCCTGCGCTGAGCACATTCGAGAAGCATCTCCCCAAGGAAGCGGCGCTGGAACGCGAGATGGCCTCCGCCGAGGCCCGGGCGGAGGAGGCGACGCGTGCCATCATCCGCGCCAACTTGAGGCTGGTGGTGAGCGTGGCCAAGCGCTACCTGGGGCGCGGCATCTCGTTGCTGGACCTGATCCAGGAAGGGAACCTGGGCCTGCTGCGGGCGGTGGGGAAGTTCGATGCACGACGCGGCTTCAAGTTCAGCACCTATGCCACGTGGTGGATCCGGCAATCCATCAACCGTTCCATCGCGGAACAGGCGCGCACCATCCGCATCCCCGTGCATCTCTTTGAGTCGATCTCCCACATCCTGCGGGCGCAGCGGCAGCTGACGCAGGAATTGGGGCGGGAGCCCACGGCGCGCGAACTGGCGCTGGAAGTGGGCTACCTCCGGGCGCAAGATGTGCAGACGGTGCTGCGGGCGGAGGCCGAGGAGCGCCCGCTGGATCCGGCGGTCCAGAGGCGTTTGGAGACGGCGACGCAAAAGGTGAGTCGCGTGCTACGCTCCGCCGAGGAGCCCGTTTCCCTGGAGGGACCGGTGGGAGACGAAGACTCGAGCCAGCTGGCGGACTTCATTGAGGACGATGAGGCGCCCTCGCCGATCGACGCAGCGGCACGCGACATGCTACGCGAGCAGATGCAGCATGCCCTGGACGAATTGCAGGAGCGAGAGCGGCAGGTGCTGGAGCTGCGCTTTGGGCTGACGGACGGCACGGATCACACACTGGAAGAGGTCAGCCGGTACTTCAACGTGACGCGCGAGCGCATCCGCCAGATCGAGGCCAAGGCGCTGCGCAAGTTGCGCCACCCGGCGCGCAGCCGACCCCTGCGCGACTATTTGGGATGAAGCCTGAGGCGGCCTTGTGCGGCCCAGTATTCCGCTGGTGAACCCGGCCCCCGGGGAAATTCCGAGATCCAAAAAGGAGCAAGCAGCATGTCGAAGATCGAAGCAGTGCAGGCGCGCGAGATCCTGGATTCACGCGGCAATCCGACGGTAGAGGTGGAGGTGAGGCTGGACGGCGGCGGGATGGGCCGGGCGGCCGTGCCCTCGGGCGCGTCCACGGGGGTGCACGAAGCCCTGGAACTGCGGGACGGCGACAAGCAGCGCTACGGGGGCAAGGGCGTCCTGCAGGCCGTGGAAAACGTGAACGGTCCGATCCGCCGCGGGCTGATGGGAGCGGAAGCCTCGAACCAGGCTGCCGTGGACAAGACCCTGCTGGAGCTGGATGGAACAACAAACAAGGGCAACTTGGGCGCCAACGCGATCCTGGGCGTGAGCCTGGCGGTGGCGAAGGCGGCGGCCCAGTCGGCGGGCATGCCGCTGTACCGCTACCTAGGCGGCGAGGAAGCCCACCTGATGCCGGTGCCGATGTTCAACATCCTGAACGGGGGTGTGCATGCAAATTGGCAGGGCACGGACTTGCAGGAATTCATGATCGCGCCGATCGGCGCGCCCAGCTTTCGTGAGGCGCTGCGTTGGGGCGCGGAGGTGTACCAATCGCTGAAAGCGGTGTTGAAGGGTGCGGGCTACTCGACCGGGGTGGGAGACGAGGGCGGTTTCGCGCCGGCGCTGAAGACCAACTCCGAGGCCCTGGACGTGATCGTGAAGGCGATCGAGAAGTCTGGTTACCGGCCAGGCCAGGACGTGGCGCTGGCCATGGACCCGGCCTCCAGCGGGTTCTACGAGGACGGCAAGTACAACCTGCGGACAGAGAAGCGCAAGGTTTCGTCGGAAGAGATGGTGGCGCTGTACGGGGAGTGGTCGGCCAAGTATCCGATCTACGTGCTTGAAGATGGATTGGCAGAGGATGACTGGGAGGGATGGAAGAAGCTTAACCAGGCCCTGGGGAGCAGCATGGAACTGGTGGGAGATGACCTCTTCGTGACCAACGTGGAGCGCATTGCCCGGGGGATCAAGGAGAAGGCCGCCAACTCGGTGCTGATCAAGCTCAATCAGATCGGGACCCTGACCGAGACCATGGCCGCGATCCGCATGGCGCGCGAGGCGGGCTGGGGAGCGATGGTTTCCCACCGAAGCGGAGAGACCGTGGATTCCTTCATCGCGGATTTCACGGTGGCGATGGGCACGGGCCACCTCAAGACCGGCGCTCCGTGCCGCGGGGAGCGCGTTGAGAAGTACAACCAGCTACTGCGGATCGAGGAAGAATTGGGCGGCCGGGCCGCTTATGCGGGGCCGAAGGGACTGGTGCGCCAGAGGTAGCCAACGGAACGGCCCGCCCACGGGGCGATGAACGAGGCGCAATGCGAGCAGGCGGACGCGGGTCCGCCTGCTCCCGTAGCGGGCACTTATGGGCACCCGCCCTAGTCGATCAGGGCATGGCGACGGGCACTATCGGGACTTGTGAAGAAACGCACAACTTGTAGTTGGTGAAAAGTACCTGTGATATACTACGCACCCAGTGTGCCGAATCACACAAATCAAATCGCCCAAGGCCGCTAGCTTGAGGATTCGATGCTGCTGGAGTACATAGCAATTGCCGTAATGGTCGTGGTGGCGACGGTGATCGCGGCCATTGCGATTGGCCTGGGGGAGCTGCTGGGGCCAAAGAAGACATCCAAGGTCAAGCAAGAGCCGTACGAGTCGGGGATCGTGCCTTTTGGACCGGGAACGCGGCGGATGCCGGTGCGGTTCTACCTGATCGCGGTGCTCTTCATCTTGTTTGATATCGAGGTGGTCTTCTTCCTGCCCTGGGCGGTCGTGTTCCGCCAGCTCGGTCTGTTCGGGCTGCTCGAGATGGGGGTGTTTGTGCTGATCCTGCTGGTGGGCTATGTGTATGCGTGGAAAAAGGGAGCCCTGGAATGGGAGTAGAGCAGAAGCTTGGCAACCTGGGCGCGGTGACCACGACGCTGGAGACAGCGGTGAACTGGGCGCGCACCAATGCCATGTGGCCGTTGATGTTCGGGCTGGCCTGCTGTGCGATCGAGATGATGGCGGCGCAGGCAGCGGACTATGACATGAGCCGCTTTGGGATGGAACTGATGCGTCCCAGCCCCCGGCAGTCGGATCTGATGATCGTGGCCGGGCGCGTTTCGCGCAAGATGGCACCGGTGCTGCGGCGCCTGTATGACCAGATGCCGGAACCCAAATGGGTGATCGCCATGGGTGATTGCGCCTCGTGCGGCGGGGTTTTCAACAACTACGCGATCGTACAGGGGGTGGATGAGGTGGTGCCCGTGGATGTGTATGTAGCCGGCTGCCCGCCGAGACCCGAGGCCCTGATCCATGGCGTGGTCAGCCTGTTTGAGAAAGTCAAAGGGGAAAAGTTCGCCGATCTTGCGAAAGCGTAATCAGAACACGGCACAGCTGACGGCCGCGTGAGCGGGTGGGAATCGGAGCGTGCGAATGGATGAGCGGCTGGAAGAACTGGTTCAGGTGTTGCAGGAGAAAGCGGATGCCACCTGGGAGGAAGCGCTGGGCGAGGTGCATCTGCTGGTGGATGCCGGGCACATCGTGGACGTGCTCACGTTCCTGCGCGACCAGCACGAGTTCTCGCTGCTCTCCGCCATGACGGCGGTGGACTACTGGCCGGAAGAGAAGCCGAGATTCCATCTCGTGTACCAGCTGAGCTCCCTGACCCAGAACCTGTCCCTGCAAGTGCGCGTGCCCCTGAACGGCAGTGAACCGAGAGCGCCAACGGCGACGGGCGTGTTCCGCAACGCGAACTGGCGCGAGCGCGAGCTGCTGGACATGTTTGGGATCCAGTTTGACGGGCACCCCGATCCGCGACGGATCTTGATGCCGCCGGATTGGGAGGGCCATCCGCTGCGCAGGGACTATCCGTTGGGCTACGAGGAGCCGCAGTTCAGCTTCAACCTCGACGAAATTGACCTGCGCAAGCCATACGCCAAGGAATAGCCGTGACGAACTACCAGCTGGAAGAGATCCCGGTCGGACCCTACAGGCATCTGGTGTCTGAGCGCGCCCTGACGGGCGAGACGATGCTGCTGAACATGGGGCCGCAGCATCCCTCGACGCACGGCGTCCTGCGATTGCTGCTGGAGCTGGACGGCGAGGTGATCGTAAACTGCATCCCGGACATCGGCTTCCTGCACACGGGCATCGAGAAGAACATGGAGGCCAAGACCTACATCAAGGCCGAAGTGATGTGCGACCGCCTGGACTACATGAATCCGCTGGGCAACAACCTGGCGTACTGCATGGCGGTGGAGAAGCTGGTGGAGCTGGATGTGCCGGAACGGGCCCAAGTGCTGCGGGTGATCCTGGTGGAACTGCAGCGCGTGGCCTCACACCTGGTCTGGCTGGGGACCTTCGGGCTGGACCTGGCGGCCATGTCGACATTCCTGTACTGTTTCCGCGAGCGCGAGGACATCCTGGACGTCTTCGAACTGGTCTCGGGCCAACGCATGATGACGACGTACATCCGTCCGGGTGGGTTGTGGCGCGACGTGCCGGCAGAATTCGAGGCAGCGGTACGGAACCTGTTAAAGATCATGCCGCCGCGCATCGACGAATACGAGTCACTGCTGACGCGGAATCCGCTGATGCTGGATCGGACGGCGCGCATCGGCGTGCTGCCCAAGGACACCGCCCTGGCCCACGGCGTGACCGGCCCGATGCTGAGGGCTTCAGGGGTCGAGTGGGATCTGCGCAAGGCCCGCCCCTACATGGGATACGAGCAATACGATTTCAATGTGCCAACCCAGCAGGAGGGGGACACCCTGGCGCGCTACACGGTGCGCATCGCAGAGATGCGCGAGTCGCTTAAGATCGTCGGCCAGGCGCTGGACAGACTCCCGGGCGGCGCAATACGCAGTGACAACCGCAAATTTGTGCCGCCACCGCGCTCCGAGCTGGCGACCAGCATGGAGGCGCTGATCCACCACTTCAAGCTGTGGACCGAGGGATTCAACGCGCCGGCAGCCTCGGTGTACAGCGCGGTCGAATCGCCCCGCGGGGAACTGGGCGTGTACCTGGAAGGCGATGGCGGGCCGAAGCCGCGCCGCGTCTTCTGGCGGACGCCATCCTTCGAGAACCTGTCGGTGATCTCGATCATCACGCAGGGGCACCTGGTGGCGGATCTGGTCGCCATCCTGGCCTCGACCGACATCGTGCTGGGAGACATTGACCGATGAGTCTGGCGCAAAGATATCCCAGAGAGGTGGCGGAAATCCTGGACAAGTATCCGCCGGAACACAAACGTTCGGCGGTGATGCCGCTGCTGTACCTGGCGCAGGGCGACGCCGGCTACATCACCAAAGAGGCGATGCGCGAGATCGCGGGATTGCTGGATATGAGCGTGACGGAAGTGGGTGGCGTGGTCGGCTTCTACACCCTCTACCATGACAAGCAGGAGGGCCAGTACCGCCTGCAGGTGTGCACCGACCTGCCCTGCGCGCTGCGGGGTGCGGAGGCGTTCCTGAATGCCCTGTGCGAGAACCTGGGAGTGCACGTGGGGGAAACGAGTGCCGACGGGTTAATCACGATCGAATCGGTGAAATGCCTGGCGGCCTGCGACAAGGCACCCCTGTTCCAGGTGCAGAGCCGGGACGACATCGAATACCACGAGAACATGACGGTGGACCGTACCCTGGAATTGGTGCAGACGCTCCAGCGGGCGCGCAAGGAGGCGGCGTGACGTCTCACGTGCTCCTGCGCCACCGCGATGTTCCGGGGCTGGACCGGCTGGAGATCTACCGTTCGCACGGCGGCTTCGAGGCGCTGAAGAAGGCCGTCACCCTGATGGAGCCCAGCGCGTTGACCGAAATGGTCAAGAGCTCCGGGCTGCGGGGGCGCGGCGGAGCCGGGTTCCCCACCGGCACCAAGTGGTCCTTCATCGACAATAAGAACTGGCCGCACTATGTGGTGGCCAATGCCGACGAGTCTGAGCCGGGTACGTTCAAGGACCGCGAGATCATGGAAAGCAATCCCTTCCAGTTCCTGGAGGGGGTGGCGCTGGCAGCCTACGCCGTGGGAGCCAAGGTGGCGTACGTGTACCTGCGGGGTGAGTTCTGGCGGATCGCGGCCGGGCTGGACCGAAAGATCTCGGAGATGCGGGATGCCGGGTACCTGGGAGGAAACTTGTTCGGCACGTCGTACAGCCTGCAGATCCACACGCACCTGGGAGCCGGCGCCTATATTTGCGGAGAAGAGACGGCCATGCTGGAATCGATTGAGGGCAAACGCGGCCAGCCGCGCATTCGCCCGCCGTTTCCGGCGGTTCACGGTCTCTACGGCAAGCCAACCGTGGTCAACAACGTAGAGACACTGACCAACCTGCCACCCATCGTGAACCACGGTGCTGACTGGTACCGGCAACTGGGAACACCGGACAGCGCCGGAGTCAAGATCTTCTCGCTCTCCGGTCGCGTCCGCAAGCCGGGCAACTACGAGCTGCCTTTCGGAGCAACCTTCCGGGAGCTGATCTACGACAACGGTGGAGGCGTTCTGGAGGGGCGCCCGGTGCGGGCGATGCTGCCGGCGGGCGCGTCTTCGGCGCTGATCGTCACGGACGAGAAGGTGCTGGACACGCCCATGGACTATGCTTCCGTGAAAACGTTGGGGGCGGACCTGGGCTCGGCCTCGGTGATCGTGCTGGATGACACGGTTTCCCTGGACTGGGTGATTCAGAAGACCGTGCACTTCTTCAATCATGAGTCGTGCGGCAAGTGCACCCCATGCCGCGAGGGCACGTACTGGATGCGACACCTGATCGACCGGGTGCGCAGCCAGGGTGCATCGGCGGCGGACGTGGCGCTGCTGCGGAACGTGGCCAAGCAGATGCAGAACAAGTGCCTGTGCCCCCTGGGAGAGTTTTCGACGATGGCGGTTCTGACCGCCATTGAGCGCTTCCCGCAGGATTTTGAACCACGGGTGGGGAGCCGGCCGTGAAGCTGAAGCAGATCAGCCTGACGATCGACGGGACACAGATCACCATGCCGGAGGGCATGCTGATCGTGGATGCGGCCAAGGCGGCCGGCATCGACATTGCCGTGTTCTGCCACCACCCCAAACTGGAGCCCGTGGGCATGTGCCGCATGTGCCTGGTGGAAGTGGGCCGGCCCATGATGGATCGCACCACGGGAAGACCGCTGCTGGATGACGACGGCCAACCGCGGCTGCAGTTCGGCTCGAAACTAGAGACGGCCTGCACCACGCCCATTGCCGAAGGCATGGTGGTCTTGACGCAGTCAGAGAAAGCCAAGGCAGGGCAGCAAGCCACGGTGGAGTTCCTGCTGACGTCACACCCGCTGGACTGCCCCGTGTGCGACAAGGGCGGTGAATGCCCGCTACAGAACCTGACCATGGCCCATGGCCAGGGCCAGAGCCGCTTCCTGTACGACGAGAAGATGCGCCTGGAAAAGCACGTGCCGCTGGGCGAGCTGATCCACCTCGACCAGGAGCGCTGCATCCAGTGCGCGCGCTGCATCCGCTTCCAGGATGAGATTGCCGGCGACCCGGTGCTGAGCTTCGATGACCGCGGCCGCGGCATGCGGATCATCACGGTTTCGGAACCGGGCTTCGACTCGGTCTTCTCAGGCAACACGACGGACATTTGCCCCGTGGGCGCGCTGACCACGGCGGACTTCCGCTTTGGGGCGCGGCCCTGGGAACTGACGCCGACGGCGTCGATCTGCGGCCAGTGCCCAGTGGGGTGCAACATCACGCTCAACACACGCCGGGAGGCCAGCTCCGATGGGCGCGTCGTGATCAAGCGCGTGATGCCCCGCCAGAACGAAGAGGTGAACGAGATCTGGATGTGCGACAAGGGCCGCTTTGCGTATCACTATGCCGAGAGCCCGGAACGCCTGAGCAAGCCGCTGATCCGCAAAGAGGGCAAACTGGGGCGGGCCTCCTGGGAAACCGCCACGCGACGGGCAGGCGAGGCGTTGGCCAAGGCGCGCAAGAACCTGCTGGTGCTGGCTTCCGGGCGGCTCTCCAATGAGGATCTATTCAATCTCAAGGCGCTGGCCGACCAGGCCGGGGCGAAAACCGCGCTGTATTCGAACATGGGCGGAGGGAAGCTCACGAGCCAGCTGGGGATGGGCAACGGATCGAACCTGGGCTCGCTGGGCGCGGGCTCGACGATCGTTGTGGCGGCCTCAGACCTGTATGAGGAGGCGCCCATCTGGTATCTGCGGGTGAAACAAGCGGCGGAGCGCGGCGCCACGCTGATTGTCGCCAATCCGCGCGAGACGAAGCTGGACCGGTACGCCACGTACGTGGTGCGCTATGCCTACGGAGATCAGGTCAAGGCGATCCAGGGCCTGACGCGCAAGGGCAAGATGGGAGAGGCATTCATCCAGGCCGAGAACGCCGTGATCTTATTTGGCAGCGAGGGCTTGGGGCTCTCGGGCTCCAGGGCGCTGGCCGCGGCATGCGGGCGCGCCTTGCAGGAGACGGGCCACACGGGGCGACCCAACAACGGCTTGATCGGCGTCTGGGAATATGCCAATCACCAGGGCGCGGCGGAGATCGGCTTTGAGCCGGTTGAGAATCTTCAGGCGGCCTTCGACCGGGCGGCCGCGGTCTACATAGCGGGCGCGGACCCGATCGGAGATGGAGCGGTCACGCTGAAGCGCGGCCGGGGCAAGCCGTTCCTGCTGGTGCAGGACCTATTTGAAACAGAGACGGCCCGGGCCGCCGACGTGGTGCTGCCTGCGCAGACCCATCTGGAACGCGAGGGCAGCTTCACGAGCGGCGAGCGGCGCGTGCAGCTCTTCCATGCAGCGGTTCCGCCGCTGGAGGGGACCCGGGCGGATTTCGCCATCACCGCCCAGGTGGCCAGGGAGGGCGGAGTCATCCTGGAGGGTTCATCGGTTTCGGTGGTATTCGACATCATGGCGGCCGAGGAGGATTCGCCCTTTGGGCAATTGAGCTACGCGCGGCTGGCGGACGTGCATGAGCAGTGGCCGGTGGTGGGACGGGCCGACTTGTATTATGGCGGCACGTCGTACGAGAACACGCAGGGTCTGGGCGTGCAGCTGCTGAATGCGGCCCAGCGCGGGCAGAAGGTCAGCCTGCCGCGCATCCAGAAGGCAACCAGCCTGCGACCCAACGAGAAGCGGCTGCTGGGCGTTCCGGTGACACGGCTATTCGACCGGGCGCGCACGGTGGCCTCGAGCGCGCTGCTGGAGGGGCGGATTGGAGAAGCCTTTGTGGCGGTTCACCCCAGTGCAGCCGAATCGTTCGGATGGACTGCCGGGGAAAGGGTGACGGTGAGCCTGGACGGCACCCGCGAAGAGGTGGTGGTCAAGCTGGATGGCAGCATCGCGGCGGGCGTGGTGCTGGTACCGCGCTCGATGGGACTGCCGATCGTGGAGCCCACTCCGATCCGGATCAAGGCCGGTAAGAAGGGCGCGGCGAGGTAGGCATGGATCCGTGGCTGTGGCTTGAATGGTTCGTGAAAGCGGTGATCATGCTGCTGGTGCTGCTGACGGGTTTTGCCTACCTGACGTGGTACGAGCGCCGCGCGTTGGCGCGCATCCAGACGCGCATCGGACCCAACCGGGCCGGGCCGCAGGGCCTGCTGCAACCGATCGCCGACGCAGTGAAGCTGATCTTCAAAGAGGAACTGACGCCGTCGGCGGCCGACAAGGTCCTGTTCGTGGCGGCGCCGATCATGACCGTGGTGCCGGCGATGATCCTGACGGCGGTGATCCCGCTGGGGACCCAGTTCACCTTGCCGTTCACGGAGCGAGTGATCAAGCTGCAGATTGCGAGCCTCAACGTGGGGGTGCTGTACCTGGCGGCGATCGCTTCGATCTCGGTCTACGGGATCGTGCTGGCCGGCTGGGCCTCCAACAACAAGTACGCCATGCTGGGCGGCATGCGCAGCACGGCACAGATGCTGTCCTACGAGCTGGCGCTGGGCCTGTGCTTCGTGGTGGCGATCCTGCTGGCGGACTCGATGGACCTGGTCAAGATCGTCAGTGCGCAGACGACACTGTGGTTCGCCGTGCTGCAGCCCGTGGGCGCGCTGGTCTTCCTGGTGACGACGCTGGCGGAGGTGAACCGCGCGCCGTTCGACATGCCGGAGGCCGAGCAGGAGCTGGCCGCCGGGTACCACAGCGAGTACTCCGGGATGAAGTTCGCGCTGTTCTTCATGGCCGAGTACGAAAAGATGATCGTGATCAGCATGATCGCGGCCACCCTGTACTTTGGCGGCTACCGCGAGTTCTGGTTCCTGAGGGACACCTTCCTGAGCGTGGACCGGACCTGGTGGCTGGGCCCGCTGTACCTGGCGGCCAAGGTGATCGTGCTGCTGTTCTTCATGATCTGGATCCGGGCCACGTGGCCGCGCATCCGCTATGACCGCTTGATGATGTTCGGTTGGAAGATCCTGCTGCCGCTGGCGCTGGTGGTGGTGATCGTGACCGCGTTGGGGATCCTGCTTTCGGATCAGTTGGGCCCGATGTATCTCTGGAGCATCCCCGTGCTCTCGATCCTGGCCGGTGCAGTGACGCTCCTGGCGCTGAACCGGTCGCTGAGGAGAAGGAGGGCAGCCCATGCTTAGGGAGCTGGCACGCGGTTTGGGCACGACCCTGCGATCAATGTTCGAACGACCGGTGACGGTGCAGTACCCGGAGCACAAGCGGGCCGTTCGGCCCAGATTTCGCGGCCGGCACGTCCTGAAACGCTACGACAACGGCCTCGAGAAGTGCATCGGCTGCTCGCTGTGCGCGGCGGCCTGCCCGGCCGACGCGATCTTCGTGGAGGCCTCCGAGAATACCGATGAACAGCGCTATTCGCCCGGGGATCGATTCGCGTCGACCTATGAGATCAACATGCTGCGCTGCATCTACTGCGGCTACTGCGAGGACGCATGTCCAACCGAGGCCATCGTCCTGGGAGACAACTACGAACTGAGTTTCGCCGACCGCGGGGAGGCCATCTACGGAAAGGACATGCTGCTGGAGCCGGCCGCCGAGGGCGCCGAGACCACGCCGCAGAAGACCCAACCCGGGGCCTTCACGCGCTCGGTCCCGGAGATGAAGGACTCGACCAAATGAGGGCACTCAGGCAGCTCGACGGAGCGGGCGGTCGTCCGGGGGCGCCTTCCCGCCGGGCAGCGGGCGACAACCGCTGCGCCGGAAAGAGGCAGGCACAGGCAGAAGTTGGGCGCGACAGGAAACCATGACGATTGAAGTGGTGCTGTTCTCGATCCTGGCCGTGATCACGGTGGGCAGCGCGTTGGGCATGCTGCTGAGCCGGAGCGCGATCTATGCGGCGCTGTACCTAGTGCTGAATTTCTGCGCGGTGGCGGTGTTCTACATTCTGCTGAGCGCGCCCTTCATCGCCATGTCGCAGGTAACCGTGTACGCCGGGGCGATCATGGTGCTGTTCCTATTCGTGATCATGTTGCTGGGAACCGAGCTGCTGCCCAAGAGCGACGTCCTGCCGTGGCAGAGGCCGCTGGCGTTGGGCTTGGCGCTGCTGCTGGCCGCTGAGGGCGCCTACCTGCTGTTCGGCAGGGGCGCGGCGGCGGGAGCCGTGCCGCAGCCGATCGAGACTTTCGGTACCCCACAGGGAGTTGGGCGTACCCTATTCAACCAGTATCTGCTGCCCTTTGAGATCACCTCCGTGCTGCTGCTGGTGGCCATGGTGGGCGCGATCATTCTGACGCGGCCAAAGAAGGACGGTCCCTAATGGTGCCCATCACCTACTACATTGCGCTCTCGGCGGTGCTGTTCGTGATCGGCGCGCTGGGCGTGCTGATCCGGCGCAATCCGCTGGTGATCTTCATGTCCATCGAGCTGATGTTGAACGCGGGCAACCTGGCGATGGTGTCCTTCACCCGAACCTTCAACGTGCTGGAGGGCCAGATCTTCGTCTTCTTTGTCATGACGGTGGCGGCGGCGGAAGTGGCCGTGGGGCTGGCGCTGATCGTGACGATCTTCCGCAGCCGGCGCAGCATCAACGTGGATCTGATGAGCAGCCTTAAGGGATAGATGAAGGCCTGATGGAAGCGAGCGGTGAGAGACGAATGGCAAGGGTGACTCGAAGCAGCCATGGCGCGGGCGGCTGCCCTGTGGAGAGTGAAGATGCTGTTTAGCGAAGCGGCCGGCGGGGGGCTCTTCTTCCTGGCGCCGTGGGTGGTGTTCTTTCCGCTGCTCGGCCTGCTGACCAACCTGGTGGTTGGGCACAAGCTGGGCGAGAGGAGCATTGGTGCGGTGGCCAGCGCGGCCAGCGGCCTGTCGTTCGTGGTCTCCGTCCTGCTGGCGCTTTCACTGGGAGCGCATCCGGAAGCGGTGCGCTGGACGGTGGGCGAGTGGATCCATTCCGGCAGCCTGATGCTGGACTGGGTGTTTCGCGTCGACACGCTCTCCGTGACGATGATGCTGGTGGTCTCGGGTGTGGGAACGCTGATCCACATCTACGCCATCGGATACATGCACGAGGACGTGCGCTTCAAAGGCGACCCCGGGCGCTTCCGCCGCTTCTTCATCTTCCTGAACCTGTTCATTGCGGCGATGATGATCCTGGTGGCGGGCGATTCCTATCTGATGCTGTTCGTGGGCTGGGAAGGGGTGGGCCTGTGCTCGTTCCTGCTGATCGGCTTCTGGTACGAGATGGATACGCTGGGGCGTGCCTCGTGGGCCAATTCCGACGCGGCCAAGAAGGCCATGATCGTGAATCGCATCGGCGATTTTGGCTTCCTGATCGCAGCCTTTCTGATGTTCGCGGGCTTTGGCAGCCTGCAGTTTGACACGGTGTTTGGAAGCGCGGGCAGCGACCCGGCCCTGGTGCTGCTGATCAGCCTGTTCCTGCTGCTGGGCGTTGCCGGCAAATCGGCGCAAATCCCCCTGTACGTGTGGCTGCCGGATGCGATGGCGGGCCCGACCCCGGTCTCGGCGCTGATCCATGCCGCGACCATGGTCACGGCCGGCGTGTACCTGGTGGCAAGGTCGGCGCCCCTGTACACGGCGGCACCGGCGGCACAGCTGGTGGTGGCCACCGTGGGCGCGCTGACGGCGCTGTTCGCGGCCACGATCGCGGTCGGGCAGTTCGACATCAAGAAGGTGCTGGCCTACTCCACCATCAGTCAGCTGGGCTTCATGGTGGCGGGGGTGGGAATGGGCGCGTTTGCGGCCGGCATGTTCCACCTGATCACGCACGCCTTTTTCAAGGCGCTATTGTTCCTTTCGGCGGGCTCAATCATCCTGGGACTGGAACGCGGGCACCACCACGCGGCGGCACACGGGCGCAACCACGGCGCCAAGAACAGCGAGGTCTTCGACCCCAACGACATGCGCAACATGGGCGGGATGCGCAAGACGATGCCCGTCACCTTCTGGCTGTACCTGGTGGGCACGCTGGCGCTGGCAGGTATTCCCCCGTTTGCCGGTTTCTGGTCCAAGGACGAGATCCTGGCCGACGCGTTCAGGGAGGGCTTCACGCTGGT
>DATIPW010000255.1:0-5656 GCA_035471605.1 Anaerolineales bacterium
AAATGCGTTGAAATGGGCGCCGAAGACTACCTGACGAAGCCCGTCAGTCCCGTGCTGCTGCGCGCCCGGGTGAACGCCAGCCTGGAAAAGAAGCGACTACGGGACGCGCAGCGCAAGCTGTTCCAGACGTTTGCGGCACCGGAAGTGGCCGAGGAGCTGCTGCGCAACGGATTGGCCCTCAGCGGCAAGCACGTCGAGGCGACCGCCATGTTCGCCGACATCCGCTCCTTCACCACCCTGGCCGAGAAGCAGGACCCGGCAGACACCTTCGAGCTGCTGAACAACTACTTTGCGCTGATGTTCGATGCCATTACGAACCACGGTGGCACGCTCACACAAATGGTGGGCGATGGCTTGCTGGCGGTCTTTGGAGCTCCGCTTGAGAATGAGACTCACCGGCTGCAGGCCGTTCAGGCGGCGCGCGAGATGCTCGAAAACCTTGAGGTGTTTAACATTGAACAGCAGCAGCGCGGCAAGTCAATGGTCAAGATTGGGATCGGGATTGCGTCCGGCAGGGTCATTGCCGGTTACTGCGGGACCCGGCACCGCGCCACATATACCTGCATCGGCGACACGGTGAACCTGGCGGCGCGCATCGAGGCCCATACCAAGACCGCCGGACACCCCATACTGATCGACGACCACACGCGGGCTGGACTGCCGGAAGACATCGCGGTGGAGGCGTTGGGCCCCGTGCAGTTCAAGGGGAAAACACAGTCAGTCGGCGTCTTCAGCGTTCAGCCCTAGAGAACGCCGCCGAGCAGTACCTTGGGGGCTGGCCTTCCGTTTGCGACGCTTCAGGGGGCGGCGATGCCTACGCGTATGCCAGGCTGTCGCGGACGCTGATGCGCGTGGCAGTATTGGCCGGCATGATGGATGCCAGGGCGGAGATGATCAGCATGAAGACGAGCCACATGCCGACCGCCACCCAGTTGTATTGGTAGTCCAGCGTGGCTCCGAACATGGCGGTCCCCAGCGCGCGCGCCAGCAGGGGCGTGGTCAGCAGCGAAATGGGGACAGCGATTGCCCAGCTCAGCAGCCCTTGCAGCACGCCCTCGAGCACAAAGATTCCCAGGATCGTGCTGGAGCGTGCGCCCACGGCGCGCAGGACGCCGATCTCCTTGGTCCGCTCGATGACACCGATGGAAAGGGCGCCCATCAGCGCAATACCCCCAACCAGCGCAACAATGACCGAGAGTGCCAGCATCATCGTGATTACCATCCCGAATTGGAAGTCGTTGGTGCTGCGCTGCGCGGGAATGGTCGTGCTCTGGGAAACTTTCAGACCTCGATCGTCCAACAGGTTCTTGACCGTAGTGGTCAGTGTATCGGTCGATGCCGCGTCGTGAAGTGTCGTGCGCAAGTACAGCCAGCTCCCCTGGTTGTAGCGCTTGGTGCTGTTCTGCAGTGCATCCAGCGGAGCGTAGATGGTGTCGGAGCTGAATCCGCCGGCAAAAACCGGATCGTACAGGCCGACGACCCGCCACCTGTCCTCTCCCAGATCTCCCAGGTCGAGCGTGACGGTGTCGCCGACCTGGATCTGGTTATCCTCCGCCACCTGGCGTCTGACCACGATCGCCTGCCCGTCACCCGGCTCAAGCCACCGTCCGGCAACGATCAGCGGCGTGTAGAAATCACTGCCGGCGGGAATTCCCTCGATGCTTGAGCCGATGCCGGCCTCCTTCACCAGTTGACCTTCGGTGTAGAGGCTGGCGGACTGCACCAGATGCAGTTCCATTTCTTCCACGCCGGGGACGCTTCTGGCCAGCGACTGCACTTGTTCGGTTCGCTCGTTCTGCCTGAACGCAATTAGCCCGTCGTAGCGGCTCCGGGCGTAGATATTGTCCATGGTGAGCGCGATCGAAGAATTCAGGCCCATCACCATCAGGAATGCGCTGCCTGCCGTGACGAGGACGACCTCGGTCATCACCAGCCTTCCCTTGCGCCGGAACGTGTTCCCAAGGGCGGTCGCAAAGTGTGATGGTAGCCAGCGCTGCCCGAAACGATCCACCGCCCGATCGAGCTTGCTCAGGCCGAAGGTCCCGCCGAGGCCGTAGCTGGCGATCGCCTGTCGCACCGTCAGGGTCACGGCATGGCTGATCGGCACGATGGCTGCCAGCAGTGGCGTGACCAGCGCAGCCACGACCTGCAGCACAAGGGCCTGCCCTGACCATTGGAAGGTCGCGAAGTCGATGTTGAACAGGTCCAGGAAGTAGCGGGCCACACCGTAGGCGACCACCGCGCCAAGCGGCAGCGCCAGCACCAAGGCCAGCAGGCCGAAAACGAAGGTCCCGACCAGGAAGACTCCCGCAACGGTATGGCGGCGGGCGCCGATGGCCTTCAGGATCCCGATTTGGTCGGTCTGCTGCATGATCTGGTTCGAGAGCGTGTTGTAGACCAGCACCGCGCCCATTAGGACTGCGATCACTGCCAGGACTTCCTGCACCAGAACGAATCCATCCATGAACATCCGGCCCCAGTGCCTGTTTGGGTCCTGGTAGAAGAAACCGGCAACCCCGACGTTCTGCTTGCCCAGCCTGTCCTTGATGGCCGTGGCGACTTCCCGCGCGTGATCCGGGCTGTACGGAGTCACCCGAACATAGAAACTGCCGTAGGTGCCGCGGGGGATGTCGAAGCGCTCAAGCCCCTCTGCGCTCATGAAGAAGAAGGAAAGATCAAAGAATTGCGGCGGCGGAACGAAGGGATGTCGGATTAAGGTGGAGATCGCCGTTGTGTACTCACGATTGCCGATCTTGAATGTGATCGGATCCCCGATCCCGAGCTTCCTGTATTGCGCGGCCATCCGTTCGACGCCCAGGTCATTCTTGTTCGCTGGCCAGTCGCCCTGACGCAGCTGCACCAGTTCGTACTTCTGCTGCTCGAAGTCGCCCCGCATGTGGATGACGCCCTGCAGCCAGGCATCCCCGGGCCGCATCCTGTACTGGACTCCCACCTCGTTGAACGGCTCGACGTCTTCGACTCCAGACACGTCCCGCAGGCTCTCGATGATCTCAGGTTCCACCTGCTGCGTGAGGTTGACCGTGATGTGCGGAGGGATGACCGACTGATGCGACCTGTCCATCTCGGTGCTCATCATGTCGCTCATGCCGAATATGGCCCCCATGGCGAAGACCCCGACCGCGATGCTCAGCACGGTGAGCAGGGTCCGGGTCTTGTTGTGCCAAAGATCGAACCAGATCTTGTTCCAGATGACGCCCATCTCAGGATTTGGGCCCCCGCCCTCGAATGTTCTCCTGCTGGTGCGCATCTGCGGCCCGATGCAGGGCCTCCCGGGTCACCTCGGACTGGCTGAGCAGTCCGCTCAGCTCCGAGTAGCTGATTTCGAGGACGTCAACCGAGCCGCTCTCGCAGGCGCGGACCGAGGCCCGATTGCGCTGCTCATGGAAGAACTCGATCTCCCCAAAGTACTTGCCCGGCCCCAGTTCGAGGGCCACCACGTCCGATTGGTTGTGGCGCGGCAGAATCACCTCGACGGTCCCCTTGGAGACGATGTAAAAGGCATCCGCGTTCTTACCCTCCGTCAGGATTATGCTGCCTGCCGGGTACTTGTGGAGCTTGGCCTTGTGGGTGGCCGCCAGGAGCTGGTCGAAGGTCAGCGTGGGCAGCGCCTGGGCCAGGTATTCATTGACGATCTCTCCGTCCGCGATCAACGCCGTCCGATTCGAGCGCTTGGCCAGGCTGCTGTCGTGAGTGACAATGATCACCGTCTTGCCCTGGGCGACCTGCTCATTGAACAGCCCGAAGACCGTCTCCGCCGTTCTGGAGTCCAGATTGCCGGTCGGCTCGTCAGCCACGATGAGGGCGGGGTCGTTGGCCAGCGCTCGCGCCAGCGCGGCGCGCTGCTGTTGCCCCCCCGAGATCATGCTCGGCAGCTTGTGCTGGTGCTCCGTCAGTCCGACGATTTCGAGGAGATGCGCGGCGCGCTTCTTCCGCTCCCGTGCGGTGTACTTTCGGCTGAGATCCATGGGCAGAATGACATTCTGCAGCAGGGTCAAGGCCGGCAGCAGTTGGAAGAACTGGAACAAGATACCCAGATTGCCCCCGCGCCAGATTGCCATCTCGTTCTCGTTCATCCGGTGAACCGGAGTGCCATTCACCCAGACTTCCCCCGTAGTGGGACGGTCAATTCCCGTGATCATGTTGAGCAGCGTGCTCTTGCCGCTGCCGGATTTGCCGATGATGCTGACGAACTCCCCGGGACGGATCTGCAGGTCGATGCCCTTCAGGGCATGGTAATCCCCCGCCGCGCTCGAGAAGACTTTCTTCACGGCCCGGAGTTCCACCATGAGGGGGGGCGCCCCCTTGTGCTCCGGTGCGGGCTGATGTGGCATGTTGCCTCTCCTTCCCAGCACCTCAGCGACCAACGATCATTCGACGAAGGTTGCCTCTGCGGTCATGCCCCAACGCATGTCTGGAAGATTATCCGTCAGCGAAATGCGGACTGGATAGAGGATCTCACCCTGGCGTTCGGCATAGCCCAGGTCGATAGACATCACTTTCCCGTTGAGGGTCAGCTCGGGATTCGAGTCCAAGATTACTTTCACCGGCATGCCCTCATGGAGGATGGGGACATCAATCTCCGTCAGATCCGTGGTTCGCACAATCCACTGCGATAGGTCGGCTACCGTTACGACGGTCACTCCCGCTGTGGCAACCTCTCCCAGTTTGAGGTCCAATCTTGTGACGGTGCCCGCCAGGGGTGTCCGGATCTCCGCCGTAGCCCAGGCAGAGCGGACGCCCGCGTCCGCTGAGGACTGCGCTTCGTCCTGCAGGACATCAAAGCGCCTCTGAGCCTCCGCAACACGCGCCCTGGCTGTTGCTAGGGCTGCATCCAGATTCAGCCATAGGACCGCCTTGGTGTAGTTCATCCAGGCGACATCCACGCGCTTCTTGTAGACCATGGCCATATCATCGTAGTCTTGGGTGTCATAAAGCGTACGATGCGGCAAGCTCGGGTAGACCGCGTTCGAAAACGCATGGGCAGCGCGCAGACCTTTTCGGCTTGTTTCCTTGAAAGGTGCGAAGGCCTTGCGGGCCGAATCGAGCTCAGCCAGCCAGCTGCGCGCCGCCTGCTCGGCCGAAAGGCCGACAAAGATTCGCGGCAGGGGATAATCGTCCAGCTCGCTTTGCGCGATCCTTGCCGCCTCAAAGGCGCTGCTCAAGGCAAGCGCCGCGTTTGTGCGGGCCGCCTCAAGAGTCTGCGCGTTGGCGCTGTCCAGCCGGGCGATGAGTTGGCCCGCCTGCACATAATCCCCTTCGGACACGAGGACTTCGCTGACCAAGCCGCCCACGGCAGGTGAAAGCTCGACGTAGCGCGCCGGTTCCAATCTTCCCTCCGCCCGTGTGCCGGAAATGTCGGCGACAATGGGCAGCGGAGTGGGAGTAGCCTGGCCGACCGGCAGGGAGCTACAGCCAGCCGCAAGCCACAGCGCGGCGATCAGGGATTGTGCAAGCCATCTGGTGCGTGCCTTCATGGCTAGATGATCAGGGATGAACGGCCGATCCGCATCAGCGCTCGAAGTTGACCTGCGCTGTCATGCCCCAGCGCATGCCGGGACTGGAGCTGGTCAGGAGGATCGTCACCTCGTAGACGATGTCGCCCTGCTTTTCCTCATAGCTGTCTGCAATGGAAAGG
>DATIPW010000256.1:0-5379 GCA_035471605.1 Anaerolineales bacterium
CGCGGCCCGTCGCGTCGGAGATCGGGTCAAACCATCAAAGCTTCGATCGTCCTGTTGCTGGCTGCCAGGCGCTCGGACAATTGGCGTGCGATCCATTCGTGCAGCAGGGCGGCCAGGTTGGGATCCTCGCGGCGCATTCTCTCCAGCGCCTCTGCGGACAGCCGGTAGACGATCGACGAACGCGAGGCAACCACGTCCGCCGTCCGGACCGTGCCCATGTACAGGCCCATTTCGCCCACCGTGGTGCCACCGCGCATGGACCGCAGCCGCACGATCTGGCCGTCGTCGGTCTCCAGCTGCGCGCTCACCATCCCTTCTTCAACAAAGTACATCTCCGTCGGGGGGTCCCCGCGGCGCATCAGGTATTCCCCTTGAGGAATCCCCCTGCGCTCCAGGTACTTGACCAGGCCGTCAAAAGCATCCACGTCGGGAAAGGCCCGCTTGAGTTGGCTGCCGAGGGGCTCGATGAAGGCGGTCAGCTTGCCGGTGCCATGCTGCGCCAGGATCTTGTTCTCGCACCATTCCACTCCATGGTCAAGCGTTGGCAGGATGAGGAATGAATCATCGGCCTTGTCCACCAGCCCCCCGCGCTCAAGCTGGCGCTGGATCGCCGGACTGACTTGGGTCCACACCATCCAGACACCGTTGGCATTCATCATTTGCTTGAGGCGGGTGATGCCGAAGACGGCGGAGGAGTCGAGCCGCGTCACGCGCTGAAAGTCAAGCACCAGGTGGCCCAGCTTTGGCTGGTTTTCGGCGGCCAGCCGCCCCCGCACGTGGTTCAGCACTGCCTGGATGGTGCCAAAGAAGATGAACCCCTGCAGTCGCAGGATGTGGATCTCGGCGCCGTGCTCAGCCAGCAGGTCGCGGTGGGCCTTGGGCCGATCCACGTTGCTGCGGAAGATCTGCCCGTTGAGGGTGTTCCGAACGATGCTGACGCGGCTGTAGGAGATGACAAACAGGATGGCGGCGACCAGAACCCCCACCAGGATGGCCTGCAGGAAACCCACGGCCAGAATGACGAGCAGGATCACCCAGATCAGCAGGTAGTCCAGCAGCGGCAGCCCCCGCCGCGCATCGATCAGCCACTCCACCATGAATGACAGGCCCAGGTACACCAGCATTCCCCCCAGCACGATTTTTGGAATGAAGGAGAACAGCGATGCCCCGAAGAACAGCGCCACCCCGCAGATCAGGCCGGACATGATGCTTACCATGCGGCTCGTGGCCCCAAGGCGGTACGCCAGACTCGTCAACCCGACAGTGGGGTAGCCTATGGGGCTGCCGGCCATCCCACCGACCAGGTTGGCGAACCCGGCCGTCAGCAGCTCCCGGTTCAGGTCCACGTCCTTGCGGATCGTCACCTCCACGGTGCTGGCGTTCAGCAGGATGCCGATGAGGCACAACACCAGGATGGTGGCGATCTTGTCGGCCTGGCCAAGAATTGCCCTCCAATCAACTTGCTGCAGCAGCGCCGGAGTGAGCGGCTGATAGAAACTGGCAGCAGGAAACGGGCCAAGAAGCCACCCGCCGGCAGAGGCGTCCGCCACTGGGATGCGGAACAGGAACAGAATCCCGTAGAACACGGTAGTTATCAGCACCAGGGCGCCGACAGTGATAAGAAAGTGCTGGTTGCGGCGCAGCACCATGAGCAGCGCAACCCCGAAAATGACCCCGGGCATCCAGTGGATCAGGCGTTCAGCCGAGAAGAGCACTGGCAGGTTGGCGAGCGTCAGCGACGTGTCCATCATGACGGTCAGTCCGCCCAGGGCCAGCAGCCAGCCCGTGCCAGCCAGGAAACCGCCAACCACGGGGTATGGAATATAGCGCACAAAGCCCCCGGCTCGGAGCCATCCCATGAGCAGAACGATTGCCGCCATTAGCAGTGAGGTAAGCGCGATGGCCGTCAAGAATGTGGCGTACAGCGCCGATGCAGAAGAAGAACTCATGCTGGCCGCGATCCCGGCTCCCATCAGCGCCAGAACGGCGATCGGCGTGTCCTGAGGTATGGCAACCGCGCCGGGCCGCGACGTGGTCAGGCCCACCACAACCCCAAATACCAACCCCCCGAACAACATCAGGCCAATACCGTTGGCCAGGAACGGACTCAGGTCTCCGGAGAAGACGTAGGCCGCCAGCGAGATTAGCGTGCCCAGTGCCATCACCCCGGCCAGGATTCCCACGGTGATGCTGGGCATCAGCAACTTGGGGTCGAACTCCCTTTTCAGCTCATCCACAAATGCCATGCTTTGTCTCCGCCGATAAACCTGGCATGCCCCATGCACATGTGCTGCCGCACTCCACAGCCACAGCCCAGGCGCCCGCGGCGAACCCGCAGGCACTTTCCGGTCCGGAATCCGATTCTCATTCTAGGATCTGCTGCACCCGGCCAATCAAGCCGTTCTGCAGACGAACCTTTATGCCGTGTGGGTGCGAGGCCGAGCGGGTAAGGATATCTTTCACGACCCCTTGCGTGAGCTTGCCGGTGCCCTGGTCGTGCTTGAGCATCACCAGAACAATCAGGCCCGGATGGATACTGGCGCGCAGTTGGTGTGGATTGTTCACGGGTGGCAAGTGTCACGCTCTTCGCCACGCGGCCCGCAACAGGAATGCCAGATGGTCGAGTGCTTGAGCGCCAGGTCGGGATCGCGATGGCTCAGTATACCCAAGACTTGGCCCGCCCCCACCCCCACCTGCGCGCCCGTCCGTCCCGGCCAAGCTCAGCGGTTCACGGTTTCGACCGGCGCAAAATCCCTGTTCAGCAAGCTGCGGCAGAACTGCAGGAAAGCCTGAACGTCATGGAAGTTGGTCACCAATCCCACCGATATGCGCACGGCGCCACTGTTCTTGCCGTCGATGCACAAACGGAAATCGTCAAGTGACAGGCGTTGCTCATGCCCCGGCCGGGTGAAACACACGTCCAGTTCCACGCGCGAGATGCCCAGGGCCACCTCGCCGGCACCCGGGTTGCAGAAGCACCCGGTGCGCAGCGAGATGTTGCTGTTGCCTGCCTCAGCTTCGATGGCACGATGATCAATGGCATTTCCGTTGCGATCCATGAAGTTGACTGCTACCGCCCCGCCCCGTCTTTCTGTTGTGAGCGGACCGTAGACACGAACCAGCGGCACGCCGGTGCCATGCTGCATGCGGGCAAGGTTCTCCAGGAGCCAACCAGTGAGACTGCGCACGCGCTCATGGATCACCGGGTAGCCGATCGCCTCAAGATGCCTGAGCCCAATCTCCACCGCCGGGATGTTCAAGTAGTCCACCGTACCATCCTCAAAGGCCTGGTGTCCATCGGCCAGGTAGTACTTGTCTGCTTGCACGGAGGCGACCGTGATGGTTCCGCCGGCAAACCATGGGCGATGCAAGCGGGCAAGCGCCGGGCGCCGTGCAATCAGCGCCCCACTGCCTGTGGGGTAGCCGAACATCTTGTAGAACGAGAGGGGCACGTAGTCCGGCTTGATCTGGCTGAGATCGAGCGCATTGGTAGGCACGAACGCCGCGGCATCCAAGAGAACATCCCAGCCCAGTTCGTGTGCCCGTGCGATCCACTCGAGGGGGTGCTGCACGGACGAGAAATTGGACTGGGCTGGATACGCAAATAGATTGGCCTGCGATCGATCAGCATCCCCCAGCTGAGACTCGAGATCCGCATCATCCACGCGCATATCCGGCAGCGCGAGGGGCAGGTAGGTGACCCGCGCCTGCCGGGCGTGCGCAAACTCGCGGATGCCGTTGACGGAATTGTGGTTATCGAACGTCAGCAGGTATCGACTGCCGGGGCGGAAGGGATAGGATTCTCCCACCAGCTTCAGGGCCGCACTGGCATTGTGGGTGAAGATCACGTCGTATTCATCCGGATCGGCCTTGAAAAAGCGCAGCACGTGCTTGCGGGCGCGCTCCACATGCTGCGTGGCGCCCGAGGACGCCGGATTCGACGAATGCGGATTGCCGAATACGTGGGTCCGCAGCAATTCCTGGTGCTGGCGCAGCTGTGACTCTGCGTACAGCCCGCCTCCGGTATGGTCGAGGTAGATATGCTCGCCAGCATCCAGCCGCGCGTACTCTACCGCGCGCAACTCGTCTAGCAAGCCGGTCTGCGCGTAGCCCGGGTAGGCCCTCAAAAATCCGGAATACGCTGGATCACTGTCGGGCGTCTTCTTGTGCACGGCGCTATTCTAAGGGGAACTCCCCCAAATGCGCCAGTCGCGCTGCAGTGCCGGCATCACCTGCGGGAGGTCGTCCGAGCACGGTCAGAATGCCGCGATCTGATGCATGCTTTGCAGGTCAAGATCCGTTCTGCCCGGGAACAAGAACTGGCACCTCGGCCTCGAGGTGCCAGTTTCGGATCCTTCGTCAAGTGCTGCCAGCGTCAGCCTGTCATGTCAGTCTGCGGCCGCGGTCTCACCAACTTCCGTCACTTCAGGGGGAGCTGCCTCCGCGACTTTGGGAGCGAAGCGTCCCGGCACAAAACCGGTGCCCGCCGGCAGAAGCTTGCCGATGATCACGTTTTCCTTAAGACCAAAGAGGGGATCCGTGGTGGACCCGATGGCTGCGCTCGCCAGCACCTTGATCGTGTGCTGGAAGGAAGAGGCGGAGAGCCAGGAGTCGGTGCTCAGGCTGGCCTTGGTCACCCCCAGCAACAGGTCCTGAAACTTCGCCGGCTGCTTGGCCTCCGCCAGCAGTTGCTCATTGAGCTTGCGCAGCTCCTGGCGGTCCACCGCGTCGCCCGGCAGGAATTTGCTGTCACCGGCACGGCCAATCGAGACTTTGCTCATCATCTTGCGGACGATCACCTCGAAGTGTTTGTCGTGAATGTTCTGGCCCTGCGAGCGGTACACCTTCTGGATCTCGCTGAGCAGGTACATCTGCGCCGCCTCGCGGCCCTGGATGCGTAGCACACGATGCGGGTTGAGAGATCCCTCGGTCAGCGCCTGGCCGGCCTCCACGTGCTGGCCGTCCTTCACCAGCAGGCGGGCCGTCGTCGGGATCTCGCTGACCTTCTCTTCGCCTTGCTCATAGGAGACCACCACCTTGCGTTCCTTCTTCTCAACAGCCACCCGCCCGCCGTGCTGCGCAACAATGGTGGCCTGGTCCTTGGTGGCCAGCACCTCCCCGGCCTTGACCTCCGCCTCGTCCTTGACCGCCGTTTTCCAGTCTTCAGGGATGCTGTACTCGTCGTGCACCATTTCTGTGTGCTGGATCTGGATCTCCCGCAGGTCGGCATACTTGTCCGACTGCAGGATGCGCACGACGCCGTTGATCTCGGCCACCACGGCTTCGCCCTTGGGCTGCTTGCGCGCTTCAAACAACTCCTCCACGCGCGGCAGGCCGGTCGTGATATCGGCGCCCGCCGCAGCCACGCCGCCGGTGTGG
>DATIPW010000257.1:0-2194 GCA_035471605.1 Anaerolineales bacterium
GGTGGACGAGCTGCTGGAGGCGGTGGCCCTGACCGATCGCGAGCGGCACCGGCCGGACCAGCTGAGCGGCGGTCAACAGCAGCGGGTGGCCGTGGCACGCGCCCTGGCCATGCGGCCGAGCGTGGTGCTGGCGGACGAGCCCACTGCCAACCTGGACACCGAAAATGGCCGGCAGGTGATGGACATCATGCAGGCGCTGAACCAGAAGACCGGCACCACCTTTGTTTTCGCCACGCACGACCCGCGGGTCATCAAGTACGCGCGGCGCGTGGTGACCCTGAGCGACGGCTTGATTGCGCAGGACAACGGCGCGGGCAAAAAGAGCTGAGCCGAAGCCGACGGGATGAGCCTCGTCATCGTGAGGCTGCGCGCCGCCGCCCCTCTTCCTGACAACTCACACATGAAGCCAGGCAAGCCCGTGAGTCGGCGGACCACCAGGCCGGATGCGGTCGCGCGCTGACTTGATCAACGCCTGCAGGGCAGCCCGGCAATCACACGGCCGCCATCAACCTCGTCATTCGCTTGAGTCTTGATGTTGGCAATCCATGTTCAAAATGCAGCGCGTGCAACGCAGAGTTTCACGCAGCCATGATTCAGACCGCGCGTTGCACGCGAATCGCATGATTCGCCGCGAATCTGCAGATTACGCGAACCTTAAAACTGCCAAAATCGGTGCCAAAATATGGGCCAGAAACCTTGTGCATTTCCACCTGTGGGGGTAACATGCGATTGAACGTGACCGGGGATTCATCCCTTGAATGCCGATCTTGTGGTCACGCCAACGCCGGTGCGCGAAGGCATGTTCTGCGCACACGGCACTGTAGGTGAAAATGTATCTGTGTGTATTGAGCAGTCTACCCGAGCCGCCGGATCCTCCGTACGATCCGGGTCCGCATCTCGTGGGCCGCAAATGGCGGCATCATGTGATCCAGCAATCCAAAGTCGAGGATCAGATCCGCACCCTGATGGATGACGGCGTGGAGGTATTCGTCAACCTGTGCGACGGCACGCCGGATGAACCCGTCTCGGCGATCCAGCTGATCAAGGCCATGGAGAAGCTGGGCGCGGCCTTCACGGGCGCGGATTCGCATTGCTTCGATCCGACCCGCCAGGAGATGAAGCGCGTGGCGGCGCGCGTGGGTGTGCCCACGCCGGCGACGACGTTTGCCAAGTCGATGGCGGATGTGGAGCGCGCCGGGCGCACGCTGCGCTTCCCGATGCTGGTCAAGCCGCCGCACGGTTATGCGAGTGTCGGCCTGCGCAAAGAGTCGCGGGTCACCAACGTGGAGGACTTGAAGACCCAGGCCGCCATCACCATGAAGGCCGAAGGCCGCGTGCTGATCGAGGAGTTCATCGAAGGCCGGGAGTTCACCTGCCTGATCGCAGAGAACCCGGATGATCCCGCCCGGCCGCTGACCATCAAGCCGGTGGAATTCATCTTCCCCACCGGCGAATCCTTCAAGCACTATGACATGAAATGGGTCGATTACGACAAGATGAAGGTGGTGGTGGCGGACGACCCGGCCATCGAGCGCCGGCTGCGGGACTACACCACGCGCATCTTTGTTGAGTTCGGCATCCGCGGCTACGCCCGAACGGATTTCCGCATGGGCAGTGACGGTGAGCTGTACATGCTGGAGATCAATCCGAACTGCGGCATCTTCTATCCGCCGACCGAGCCGGGCTCCGCCGACTTCTCGCTGATGAATGATCCGATCGGCCACCAGGGCTTCATGGACCTGATCATTCGCAGCGGCCTGAAACGCCAGGCAGAAGCCCTGCGCATCGTCCCGCCGGTGGTGGTCAAGCGCGAAGTGGTCCGGCACGAGGTGCAACGGGCCTCGCCGCGACGCCAGGCAGTCCGGCGCGAGTCCCCCAAGCGGCGCGTCTAGCCGTTTCGGATCCATCCCCAAAGCACCCTGCTCCCCCTGGGCAAAAATGCCCAGGGGGATCTCTTTGGAAAACGGTAGGAATGGCAACTGGCGCGGCCGGGCTCCCGCACTAGAATGCGAGACATCGGCGGGCGGCGCGTGCCGCCCCCACCCATCCGCTGCGAAGGGAGTTCGCCATGCCGTTTCCCCAGATGCTTGAGGTGGCCCTTGGGCTGTGCCTGATCTATTACATCCTGGGCGCCTTCGTCTCGCTGATCACGCAGATGGTCATGGATTCGCTGGAGGCGCGCGGCAAGGCGCTG
>DATIPW010000258.1:0-13488 GCA_035471605.1 Anaerolineales bacterium
GGCGTCATGCAAAGGGTGCAGGGCGATTCCCCAAAGGCGTCCACGAGGAGGCGCAGATGCAGGTTTCTCACCGTGCAAGTTTCGTTCGGGTGGGCGCTCTCGCCCTGGTCATTGCCGGCGTTTTCTTCGTTGCCTACCCGGCCGTAAGACCCTTTTCTGACGAAGCAGGCCTCGAAGGCGCCCGGGCGTTCGCTTCCGGCCAATGGGTGACGGCGCACGTGATGGCCATATTCGCGTTCACCTTGCTTGCCCTGGGCCTGGCAGCAGCGCGCGAGCAGATGAGCAGCAGCGCCGCGGATGGAGCCCCAACGTGGGCGATGGTGCTGGGTTGGCTGGGTGTTGGGCTGATCCTGCCGTTCTATGGCGCGGAAACTTTCGGGCTTCGTGTGATCGGGCGGGAAGCCCTGAGCCAAGGCAGCACAGGCATCATGAACCTGGCTGCCGAAGTGCGCAGCGGAACCGGTCTATACCTTTTCGCAGTGGGGCTCATGCTCCTGGCGGCCGCCGCCGTCCTGTTGGCCGCAGCTATCTGGCGCTCTGGCCTCCGATCTCGATGGAGCGGCCTCCCGCTGGCGCTTGGCCTATTGATGTACATCCCTCAGTACATGTGGGAGCAGCCGCTGCGCGTGGCCCACGGCGCACTCATGACTATTGGGTGTATTTCGCTTGCCTTCGCGATCTGGCCCCGCGAACGATAGGTCGGATCCAAGCCTCGGAGCAACAGCTGGTACTGCCGCCGGACGCCATCCATCTATCGCCATCGGGCACGTTCATGGCCAAACACCGCCTCCCGGCGGTGTTTTATCCGTCTGGGGGCACGCGGTATCGCCTGCGCCGCGTTCGCAGCGCTGGATCGACCTAGCTCACCCCGTGGGGCGCCGACCGCAGCGCGGAGCGGATCATCAGGAACTCGGTAATGTTTTCGGCGGTGATCAAGCCCGCCAGCCGGCCCGCGTGCGTCACGGGCAGGGTCTTGGCCTTGCACTCCTCAAGCCGTGAGAGGGCATGTTCCACCATTTCATGTGAATCCACCTGGGGCAGGTCCGTGCGCATGCTGGCTGCCACCAGCTGATCCTGGCCGCCAGCCGTCAGTGCGCGAATCAGTGCCTCGCGCTCGAGCATGCCGATCACCCGCTCATGCTCCATGACCGGGAAATCCTGCTGGGCTCCCGCCAGGATCAACCCGACGGCCCGGCCAAGCGTGTCGCGTGGTGAAAGCGACTCAAACTGCGTCTGCATGGCGCGGCTCACGGGTATGCCGCCCAGCGCGAACTTTACCCGCGCCATGCTGGCTTCCTGCTCAGCGCCGATCCAGACGAAGAAGGCGATGAACAGCAGGCTGGCGTTGCCCAGCAAACCGGCCAGGCCAAACAGGAAGGCCATGCCCTGACCTATGGTGGCGGCGACCTGTGTGGCTCTGAGGTGGTCCATGCGCAGGGCGAGCAATGCCCGCAGGACTCGGCCGCCATCCATGGGGAACGCCGGAAGCAGGTTGAAACCCACCAGCATGACGTTGACGGCCAGCAGCCGGGGCAGGAAGCTGCCGGTGGTCATGCTGAAGAGGTTGGAGGGGTCGAACGTGCCGGTCCCAAGCAGGTACGCCAGCAGCAGCCCGGCGATGACAATGTTCACCGCTGGACCGGCAAGGGCCACCCACAGCTCCTCCAGAGGCCTATCTGGAATACGTTCCAGCCTTGCCACGCCGCCGATCGGATATAGTGTGATATCGCGCGTCCGCACGCCAAAGCGACGCGCCATGAGCGCATGGCCATACTCGTGGAACACCACGCACGCGAACAGCGCCAGAATGAAGAGCACGCCCGCCACAACCGCATTTACCCGCTGATACTGCGTCCAGTAGCTGTAGGCGACCCAGCCCACGATCAGCAGGAAGGTGGCGTGCACATACACGTCGATCTGCCACAGTCGCGCGATCCTCCATGACCATTTCATGTTCTTGCCTCCAACTTCTCCCATTATAGGCAGAAGTCCCGGGCCCGCCGTTGGAGGTGTATATGAAATTCGTATGTGGGTGCCGCAGGAAGTGCTGCACCCGGTGGGCGGAGTGCCCGTGGCGGTCCTCGGCCCCATGGCCGGGATCGGCGTCGGTCAGATGATGCCGAGGTTGCGTCCGGCCTCGGCAATGATTTCGATGGCCCGTTCCATCTCAACGGGCTCGTGCGCGGCGGTGACCGTGGCGCGCAGCCGCGCCAGCCCTTCCGGGACCGCCGGGGAGACCACGGGCAGCACAAAGACGTCCCGACGCTGCGCATCGCGCGTCATCTGGAAGGCAAGTTCATCCGATCCGCACACCACGGGCACGATGGCGGTGGTCGTCGCCAGGGTATCAAAGCCCGCGCTCTTCAGGCCGTTGATGAACAACTGGCTGTTGCGCGTCAGCTGCCGTATGCGCTCCGGCTCGTCCAGGATCACCCGGAAGGCTTCGTTGGCGGCTGCCGCCTGGGCGGGCGGCAGCGCGGCCGAGAAGATGTACGCACGGCTTGCATGCCGCAGATAGTCGATCAATTCTGCCTGGCCGGCCACATAGCCGCCGACCGAGGGGATGGTCTTGCTCAGCGTCCCCATCTTGATGTCGATTCCGTCTTCCAGTCCGAAGTGCTCCTCAATCCCCCGGCCGGTGGCGCCCAGCACTCCGACGGAGTGGGCCTCATCCACCATCAGGTAGGCGCCATGGCGCCTGCAGACCTCCACCACGCCCGGCAGGTCGATCACGTCGCCATCCATGGAAAAGACTGCATCCACGATCACCAGCCGGGTGGCGTCATCCGGCACCAGTTTGAGCCTGTTCTCCAGATCGGCGATGTCATTGTGCTTGAAGCGGCGGAACTCGGCACCGGAGATCAGACAACCATCCACGATGGAGGCATGGTTCAGCTTGTCCGAAATGACGTAGTCGCCCCGACCGATAAGCGCCGAGATGACCGTCAGATTGGTGACGTAGCCCGAGCTGAAAGTGATGGCGGCCTCGGCCCGCTTGAAGGCCGCAATCGTGGCCTCCAGATGGCGATGAAGCTCCAGGCTTCCCGCCAGCAGCCGCACGCCATGGGTGCCCGTGCCCAGCTCGTCGATGGCCTGGCGCGCAGCGGCATTGATGCGCGGATGGCCAATCAGCCCCAGGTAGCTGTAGGAGGCATACATGCCCATTTCGCGGCCCCGCACCATGACCCGCGACCCCCCGCGCAGTTCCTGGATCGGCTGGTTGTAGTAATAGAGGTCGTTGGAGCGTGCCTGGCCCAGTCTCGCCTCAAAGGCCTGCACCCGTCTTGCGATCGCATCATCCCCGCGAAAATCCATCTGGTCTCCTCACGCCGCTGCTGAGCCGGGTGTGGGCACGCAGTACTTGGGAAATCCGTGCCCGCCGGCCAGGCAGGAAAGTCTGGCGGGTGTCATCCGCCCGCCAGCTTCTTCAATTGATCTTCGTCAATGATCTTGACACCCAGGGATCTGGCCTTTTCGAGCTTGGAGCCGGGCTCCGCCCCCAGGATCAGATAGTCGGTCTTCTTGCTCACGCTGTCGCTGACCTTGCCGCCGCGCGATTGGATCAGCTGGCGGGCGGCTCCGCGGGTCAGGGTCGGAAGCGTTCCGGTGACCACCAGCGTCAGGCCGTTCAGCGGCCCCTGGCCACGCGGCGAAGGTTTCTCGCCCTTGGGCCAGACTCGGGCGGCCTTGAGCTTCTTGAGCACCCTGCGGTTGGCGGGTGTGGCAAACCAGTCCTCGACGGCCGCCGCAATGTTGGGCCCCACCCCTTCGATCTGCATCAGGTCCTCCGCCCGCGCGTCCGATAGGGCCTGCAGATCCTCAAAGGATCGCGACAGGTCGCCCGCCAGGACTTCGCCGACGCCTCGAATTCCCAGGGCGGCGATCAGGCGGCTCAGCGGTTGTCTCCGGGAGGCCTCGATGGCAGCCAGCAGGTTGTCCGCGACCTTGCCGGGCGGCTCGCTGCTGGATTTGCGATCTTTCTTGGTGAGCGCCTCCAGGATCTGCTCGCGGGAGAGCCTGTAAAGGTCAGCCACATCCTTGACTGCACCCGATGCGATCAGCTTCTCGACGATCTTGTAGCCGAGGCCGACAATGTCCATGGAGCCCCGGGAGGCAAAGTGCTCAACGTTCCGGATCAGCTGCGCAGGGCAGGCGGCATTCACGCAGTACCAGGCCACCTCCCCCTCAAAATGCTCGACGGGCTCGCCGCACTCCGGACATTTCCGCGGGGGCACATACGCCCGCTCGCTGCCGTTGCGGGCGTCCGTGACCGGACCGATCACATAGGGAATGACCTCACCCGCGCGTTTCACCAGCACGCGGTCGCCGATGCGAATATCCTTCTCCAGGATGTAGTCAAAGTTGTGCAGCGTGGCGCGCTCAACCACCACGCCGCCGATCTCAACGGGTTCGAGCACCGCGTTGGGAACCAGAACCCCCGTCCGCCCGACGCTGATGCGGATATCCAGGAGCTGGGTGGTCACCTCGCGGGCAGGGAACTTGTAGGCGATGGCCCCGCGCGGATCCTTGCCGACGAAGCCGAGGTCGGCGGCCAGGCTGAGATCATCGATCTTGATCACCACGCCGTCGGCCTCATAGGGCAGGCTATCGCGCCGCGCCTCCCAGGAGGCAGCATGCTGGACGGCAGCCTCGATACCAGCGAGGCGCTGGGCGGCGTCGGTCACGGGGAAACCGAGCCTGCGCAAGTACTCCAGCAGCTCCCACTGCGAAGAGGGGATGGCGGCGCCTTCGGCCTGAATGATCTGGTACACCAGCAGGGTCAGGGGGCGCGAGGCCGTGAGGTCGGGATCCAGCTGACGCAGCGAACCGGCGGCGGTATTGCGCGGATTCAGATATGTCTTTTGGCCGTCCTGCTCCAGCTGGCGGTTGAGGGCCTCGAAATCCTTGATCGCAATGAACGCTTCTCCCCGGACGACCAGCACGGGCGGAGCTGAAATCCGTTCGGAAGCGGCAACCGGGATACGCAGCGGGATCGACCGCACCGTGCGCAGGTTGGCGGTAATGTCCTCACCCACCTCCCCATCCCCGCGCGTCGCGCCCTGGACGAAAACCCCTTCCCGGTAGTGCAGGACGACCGACAGACCATCGATCTTGGGCTCCACCACAAAGTTGGCGGCTGCCACGCGCTCGTCCAGCCGGCGAATTCGGTCAAACCAGGCCCGCGCATCCTGCTCGCCGAAGGCATTTGCCAGGGAAAGGATCGGCGCCGGGTGGCGCACCTTCACAAACCGATCGGCCGCCTGCGCGCCGGCGCGCTGGGTGGGAGAATCCGGCGTTACCCAGGAGGGGTTGTCGCGCTCGATCTGCCGCAGCTCGATCAGCAGCCGGTCATACTCGGCATCGCTCACGACCGGCGCGTCCAGAACATGATAGCGATAGTTGTGAAAGTTGATCTGGGACTTGAGCTCCTCGTATCGGGAGCGCGCGGGCTCGACCGGCATGCGCAGATTATAGCGCGCAAACCCGACCGAAGCGGTCGCCATCAACAGCCAAGGCAGCCAAGCGCTCCCGGAGCGCGTGCTGAAACACCCGCGATATACTGCATGCCATGGCCGAGCGCATCGGGGTATTCGGCGGCACGTTCGATCCGCCTCATCTGGGGCACCTGATCTTGGCCTCCGAGGCCCATCTGCAGCTGCACCTTTCACGGTTGCTATGGGTGCTCTCGGAGGCGCCTCCCCACAAGGACGGCAGCGCCATCAGTCCTGTGCGGGACAGGCTGGCCATGGTCCAGCTTGCCATCCAGGGTGACCTGGCCTTCGAACTATCGACCGTGGATATGGATCGGCCCGGCCCGCACTATACGGCAGACACCCTGGCCTTGGTACGCGAACAGAACCCGGGCAGGGAGATCTACCTGGTCATCGGGGGGGATTCGCTTCACGATCTTCCACGCTGGCACCGGCCGGAAGCGATCCTTGAAGCTTGCGAGGGTTTGGGGGTTATGCGCCGGCCCGGCGACGCGCTCGACCTGGCCTTGATCGAATCCGTTCTTCCAGGGGTCGCCGCCAAGGTTCACTGGATCCAGGCGCCGCTTCTGGATGTTTCGTCCCATGAGATCCGCGTCCGGGCCCGCGAGCATCGGGCCTTCGGGCATTACGTTCCCAAGACCGTTCACCAATACATCCTCGATCGCGAGCTCTATCAAGCAGCCTGAGCCTGCCAGCGGTCTTGGGCTTCAGCGCCGAACGCAGCATTGAGCTTTTGGGGTCCGCGCCACCTTCCCCTGCCTCATGCGAAAACGAGGGGCGGGGACGAACCAGACGGCTAACGGCCTGGGTCAGGAAGGCTGCGCTGGGGCGGGCTGCGAAAGGCAGACTCGGACAAAGAGGCGTTCACGGGCAGCCTGGGCCACGGCTTTGTCACCAGGCGTCTTGTGTGCCCCGCGCAGACCCAGCGGTCCGGCCGCTGCCGGCATCTGCCGGACGTATTCAAGCAGCTGCGCGGCGATGACGGCCTCATCTGAAACGAGATCTGCGGAGCCGTGCCAATCGCGCCCTCCCAGGCGGAGGATGACCGGAGTGCCCTGACCGATATTGCGCCACCAAGTGCGCGATCGCAGGCTGAGTATCCACAGGAAGCCGTCCAGGCGAACAACGTTGACCGGCGTCGCGATCGGTCTGCCGGTCTTTCGGCCCGAGACCGTGAGCAGAGCGGTGTTCCCCACCAATCGGTGCAGGGGGGATCGCAAGAGCATCACGACAAAATCATTTGCCTTCATCGCAGCACTCCGTAAATTTGGTCGGGACCCAGCAGGGCGGGGAAGCGGGGGCGCAACGCAACCCGCGCCTCATAGCACAGGTGGCAGCCGTCGGCGTAGGCAGGCCGGTGCTCGAGACCGAACTCCGTCGCCAGCGCCCTTGGGCCGCCTCGCAGGAGAGCTCCGCAGACAGGGTGCGCCTCCGGGTCGTACTCGGCACAGATCTGGCGCAGCGGGCGCTCAAACAGGTTGCCGATCACGATTCCCTGGCAAATGTGCAGGTTGCCGTGTGGATCCACGTGCAGCCGGCCCGGGTCGCGCAGATCCTCGTGCACGCACGAGCGCAGGCCGTCCCAGGGCTGCGTCAGGTGCGCGGGTGCCAACCGCTCGGCGGCGCGGCCGCGATACATGACCTGATTCTGTTCAAGGAGTTGACCATGGCTGGCGGGAGCCGGCTCCTCCGGCGGCGCGATGCTGATCATGCCGGTCGGTATGTGCAGCCATTTGGCCGCGGCGATGGCGTTCTGCGGCTCCTCGCCCAGGCACTCGTCGCAGTGGTACAGATCACTGCTGACCTCCAGATCGCTGAGGCAGTCCACGAATGGTTGGAGCCATTTTGCGGCGTCCGCCACGCTGATCGCCCAATAGGCGTTGGAGACGATCCCAACTTCAAAGCCCATCCGGGCGGCCTCCTGAACGCCGTGTACCAGCTCGGCATAGTATAGGAACGGCTCGCCGCCCTCAAAGTATATGCTGGAGACGCCAGCCTCCGCCGCCTGCGCAAGGATCCGAGAGATGCTGCTCAGCCCCAGCACGCCCGTCTGGCGCGGGCCGCTCCACAGAAAACAGTGATCGCACTCCAGCGTGCAGCGGTAGGTGAGCAGAATGTGCAGGCCGGTGAGCTGCATCTTGGCCTCGTAGCACCAGTGTACACGCGGCCGGAGGCCAAGTCACGGGTCGAAAATCACTTCGACGGCTATAATAAAGTAACCCCGCGGAGGCCCACTTGTCCAACGTCATTGCGTCCCCGCACCCCCTGGTCGCCCACAAATTGGCCCGCCTGCGAGATATCAGGACGGACCCCAAGCGTTTTCGCGAATTGACACGCGAGATCGCGGCCCTCCTGGCGTACGAGGCCACCTCGGATCTCACGACCGTGGATCGAGAAGTACAGACACCACTGGCTCCTGCGCGCGGGGTGGAACTGCGCGAAAAGATCGGCCTGGTGCCGATATTGCGGGCCGGTCTCGGCATGGTCGAGGGCTTCTGGGATCTGATGCCCACAGCCGAGGTCTGGCACATCGGACTTTACCGCGATGAGGACACCCTCAAACCGGTGGAATACTACAACAAGCTGCCGATCGAGCCGACGGTGTCCGTGTGTTTGATCCTGGATCCGATGCTGGCCACAGGGGGTTCGGCCGTGGCGACCGCGAGCATTTTGAAGCGCTGGGGAGTATCCCGGATCAAGTTCGTGGGCATGATCGGCGCCCCCGAAGGCATCCGCAACTTGCAGGACCATCATCCCGACGTGCCGATTCACCTGGCGGCCGTTGACGACCACCTTAACGAAAAGGGCTACATCGTGCCAGGCTTGGGTGACGCCGGCGACCGGCAGTTCGGAACTGGCTAGGAAATCTTGGCGGACCTTGTCTTCAGTGGAAATCCGTCTGGCGCTATTCGGGATCGGAGTCCTTGGCCTGGCATACCTATCGCGGGCCTCGCTCTTCCGGCCCCGGTCGCACGGCTTCTACCGATTCTTTGTCTGGGCAGCGATCCTGGCCCTGTTCCTAATAAATGTGCCCGCGTGGTTCAAGGAGCCGCTCTCCTGGCACCAGATCCTCTCCTGGAGCTTGCTGCTAGCCAGCCTGGTCCCGCTCGGATTCGGCGTGCACGCCCTGCGGGCACACGGCCATCCCGGCGCCACCGCAAGGGGGGAGCCAGAGCTTCTGGCGTTCGAGCGCACCAGCCGGCTGGTGCGGGAAGGCATCTTCCGCTACATCCGCCATCCCATGTACTGCTCACTGCTGCTCCTGGCGTGGGGCGTGTTCCTGAAGACTCCCTCCGCGGCTGGCGGCGCGCTGGCGATCTTCTCCACGGTGGGCTTGATCCGCATGGCCGTCGTCGAGGAGGCCGAGTGTCTTGAGGCATTCGGACCGGAATACCGCCGGTACATGCAGCGCAGCAAGCGCTTCGTCCCTTTTGTGTTCTGATCCATGAAAGCCATGCTGCTGCGTCGGCTGCATGTCATTGAGCCGGGCCGTCCACCCCTGCACCTGGAGGAAGTCCCGGACCCGGTGCCGGACGCGGGCCGGCTGCTGATCCGCGTCACTGCCTGCGGGGTCTGCCACACAGAGCTGGATGAAATCGAAGGCAGGACGCCCCCGCCGCGCCTGCCCGTCATTCCCGGTCATCAAGTGGTGGGCACGATCGTGGCTGGTGGTGACGTCGGCCAGCGCGTGGGAGTCGCCTGGATCCACGCCGCATGCGGCCAGTGCGTCTACTGCCGGTCAGGCCGGGAAAACCTGTGCGCCGATTTTGTCGCGACGGGTCGAGATGCTGACGGAGGCTACGCCCAGTACATAACCGTGCCGGCGGACTTTGCCTATCCCCTGCCCCGCACGATTTCCGATGCCGAAGCCGCGCCGCTTCTGTGCGCCGGCGCCGTGGGATACCGGGCCCTCAAGCTGGCGAACTTGACGGACGGCGCGCCGCTTGGGCTTTTCGGCTTTGGCGCATCCAATCATCTGGTGCTCAAGACGGCGCGCCACATGTACCCGGGCTCCAGCATCATGGTATTCAGCCGAAACCCAGGAGAAAGGAAACTGGCGCGAACGCTGGGTGCAGCCTGGGCGGGAGCCATCGACGAGGTTTCACCCCAGCGCCTGCAGGCAGCCATCGACGCGACGCCCGCGTGGCTGCCGATCGTTCAGGCGCTGCGACACCTGGTACCCGGAGGCCGGCTGGTGGTGAATGCCATTCGCAAGGAGCAGGAAGACAAGTCAGAGCTGCTCGGCATGGATTTCGATTCGCATCTGTGGAGGGAGAAAGAAGTCAAATCAGTTGCCAACGTGACCCGGGCGGACGTGCGGGAATTCCTGGATCTGGCGAGCCAGGCGGGTATTCGGCCCGAGTTCCAGGAATACGAGCTGAAGGATGCCAACCGGGCGCTGCAGGATGTCAGGCAGGGTAGAATTCGCGGCGCGAAGGTCCTGCGGGTGAGCTGATTTCGGAGGTCTCGTGCCCTACGACGAACAGTTGGCAGCGCGGCTCAAGAGCATCCTCAAGGGTACGGGTGGTCTGGAGGAGAAGAAAATGTTCGGGGGCGTGGGGTATTTGGTGGACGGCAACATGGCCTGCGGAGTCCACAAGCAGGCTCTGATCCTGCGCCTGGGCGAGGCGAAGTTCGAGGCGACTCTCAAGTTGCCGCACGCCCGGGTCTTTGATATCACGGGCAAGCCCATGAAGGGCTGGATCCTGCTGGATAGGGAAGGTTGCAGGTCAGAGCTGGTCCTGCGGCGGCTGGTCCGAGACTCGGTCGCCTTCGCCAGATCGCTTCCACCCAAGTAGAGGCCCATGACCGTAATCAAGGATGCTGAGCGCAACGAGCCGCGCTATCTGCGCCAGTTCGCAGACGTTTCCGGCCGGCGCGTGCTGGAAATCGGCTGCGGCGACGGGCGGTTGACGTGGCGCTACGCGGCCGCGGCGCGCACTGTGGCGGCCATCGACATCGAGCGCGATGAGCTGCGCATCGCCGCCATTGAACGGCCGGCGGATCTCGAAAGGCGAGTGGGACTGTCAGCGGCCAGCTCGATCCATCTGCCATTCCGCAACGAGGCCTTCGACCTTGCCATCCTGGCCTGGTCATTCTGATGAATTGAACGTGAGGGCATGGTTCATGCCCTGGAGGAGATCCGGCGCGTGCTGGTCAGGGATGGGATTCTCATCGACCTGCGGCCGCTGGTCGACGCTTGGCCGATTGAGGTGGTCACGGCCCGGGGCCGCGAGCAGGCCGGTCACGTGACCGATCTGTCCCAGGCCCTGGAGGAGGACGCGGCGGCCAACGACGCCATGGCCCGGGGGGAGCAGGCCGGGCTTCTGCGACGGGACAGGGAGGAACTGTTCCCCTTCCACTACACCTGGGATTCCCCCCGCGAGATGCAGGAATACCTGGAGCAGGAATGGGAGGACTTTGCGGGCGTTGAAGAGGCGGCGTGGCAACGCATCCGCTCCGCGTGGGCCCTGGCGGGCGCCGACGCCAGGGTCGGGATCCGCCTCAAGATGCTGATCACGCGCTGGATCAGGGCAGAGTAGCCGTGGCCCCCGCAATCAATCCAGGTCAGTCTCCGCGGTTTGAATGGAAATGAAGGCTCTGAGCCTCCAGCAAGGTGGTGCAAAGAAGCGGCTGTACTCGGCGGCCGCTGTCGTTGCCGGGTTGCTGATCAGCCTGCTGATCAACTATCACTCCTACCTCACGGACTTCAACCTGGTGCCGGGCGACAGGGGCGATACGCGGCACATGATTTTCGTGCTTGAGCACTGGTTCAATGTTTTCAGGGGACAGGAGGCGTTTCTTTCCCTGCAGATGTTCTACCCAGATCCCTTGTCCCTGGCCTATGCCGACGGAATGTTCCTATTCTCGATTCCATACTCGGTGTTTCGCCTGCTGGGCTGGGACTATTTCACAAGCTATCAACTCGTTCTACCCATCGCGGCGGCCGCCGGTTTCCTGGGGTGGATCATGCTGCTTCGCCGAGCACTGAAGCTTGGCCCCGCATTCGCCATGCTCGGCGCGATCTTGCTCACGATCCTCAACTCTCTGCAATTCCAGGCGGACATTGGCAAGCTAGCGGCCATCTACGCCTACCCGTATCTCATAGGGCTGCTGTACATATTTGGCACGGCGAGGCAGCCCACGGGGAGCAAAGCCACGCTCTGCCTGGCCGGATTCGGGGCCGGCCTCGGATTGCTGTTCTTCACCAGTTACTACCCGGCTTGGTTCCTGAGCTTTGCCTTGGCGCTCTATGGGTCCCTGGCCCTCGTAGCTGACACAATTTCAGCCGGCCCGCGAATTGTCCTGGGGCGCTTGCTGGGGTTCTTGGCAGTTCGCTGGCAGCAGCTGGTGCTGGGCATTGTAGTCCTCGGGACCTGCCTGATACCGTTTGCCCTCACCTACGCGCCGCTGATACGGTCTGACTCGCGCCGGAGTTTCGATCTGGCTCTGGAGTTCTCGCCTGCAATTCAGGACCTCATCAACGTCTCGGAGCACAACTACGTCTGGACTCCCCTTCTGCGTGCTCTAGGGTTCGGCTTTGGGAATCGAGAGGTGCAAATGGGGTCGCCGATCCTGGTGCTCCTGCTTTTCTGCGCCACAGCCGCCGTGCTGCTGTTCCGCCTGCGCCTGCGTGGATGGCGCGGGATTTCTTCACGCCAGCGAATCTTGCTGCTGCTGACTGGGACGGCCGTCTTGATTGTCGCCTTGAGCACCAAGGCCGGGGGATTCTCCCTATGGTTTGTTGTTTACCGGACGGTGCCGGGAGCTTCCGCCCTGCGGGCCCTCGGACGCATCCTGATGCTGGTGGACATGATCGCTATCGTGGTGGCCATCTGCGGGTTGGATGGCCTGGTGAAATCGCGCATGGCGCCTCGGGCAAAACTCTCCCCAGCCCTCACGGCCTGCTTGATGGCCTTGGCGGCCGCGCTGGTAGTCGAGCAGGCCAATGCCATGTCATTTCGCCTCAGCAAGGAAGAGCAGCTGAGTTCCATGGGGAGATTTGGCTTGCCCCGGGTGCGGTGCAACGCCTTCTTCATTAGCAACGCCGATGAGCAGAACCTGCCGTTTGGATACTACCAGCTCGATGCCATGATGATCTCGATGCAGCTGGGAATCCCGACGGTGAACGGATACTCGGGATTTGAACCCCACCGGGCATTCACGCTGGTCCCACGCGGCGTAGAGTACAAGTATCTTGTTCTTGACTGGCTCCAGTCCCGCAAGGCCACGGACGGGATTTGTGAACTGGATTACCCGAGCGCTGTGTTCCGCCCGACCAATGTGATGGCAGAATTCGAGGATTACCGGGAGCGCTACCTCGCGCAATTCCCAGAGATGTTTTCGACGCTCTACGCCGCCGCAAGCCGCTTCCTGGCGGATGGGAACTCGTTGTCCAACCTGTATCCGCAATACCTTGAAGAGCAGGGGTATCTCGATCGTTCTCTGGGATATCAGACGGGGCCGCGTTTCAGATGGTTGGACGATCGATACTGGATCGGTGAGAGGCCGTGTGGCAAGAGGTCATGCTTTGCGATCGGCGTGGAGGGCACCTACGCAGAGGTAGGGGCAATACTGGAGGAATATGGCGATCGCGCAGAGCGCGTATTCTTTCCGGCGCCCGAGGTGTGGAAGGCCGAACAGCCATACCCCGAGAACACTCCGGGTGAGCTGCTGATGATTTTCCCCCTGGGCAAGCCCCCTCGCTAGGAAGCGGGCCTGGCGCGGCAGCTCTTACACGGGTGCTGCGGCTCGCACGATCCCCACAAACTCATCAGGCTTGAGGCTCGCCCCCCCGACTAGTGCGCCATCGATGTCGTCGGAGGCGAAGAATTCGGCCGCGTTGGCGGAAGTCACCGAGCCCCCATATAGCACCCGAATCGCCTGCGCAGTGTCCGCGCCAAAGAGCTCCGCCAGAACCGAACGGATGTCGTGGCGCACGACCTGGCTGGCTGCCTCGGAGGTTGCTGCCCGGCCGGTGCCTATGGCCCACACG
>DATIPW010000259.1:0-9055 GCA_035471605.1 Anaerolineales bacterium
GCCAAGCACCAACCGCACCACCACCAGCCTCAGCAACTGCCCCCCTGGGACTTGGGTCTGTGTCATCATGCGCTCCTTCGTGACTTGGGCTGCTCCGGCGCGCCTCCACCGGAGCCCACTCGCTCCGCGCCGTCTCTTCGATATTCTACCCGCGCAGCCTGGGAGTGCCCCGGGGCGTGCGCTGGCTGCTGTCGTGCCACAACCTCCATCCTGGCCTGCGCCCCTTTGCCGCGAGGCGCTGCGCCCCCCGCCCATGTCGGCAGGCTCAGACCGGCACACACTCTCTCTTCAGGCGGTCTGTTTCTCTTGTCGCGATAGGTTGGCGGGCTTGTACACGATCACGATCAGCACGGCCAGCACCCATACCACCCCGCTCATCACCGCGGGCGCCATCGGCCCGCCGGCTTTGGATACAGACAGCCAGTCAAACAAGGCATGGTACACCGCCACCAGCAGGATGCTGCCGCGTGTGCTGTTGAAGATCCAGGTGAATGTGATCGCCGCCGCAACCACGGAGAGAACAACCATCGGCAACCCCGCCGCCAGGCCCATGGACCGGTAGGCATCCTTGTAGAAAAAGGCCGGTAGATGCCACAACGCATGGATCACCCCCAGGATCGCCGTCGCCGCCAGCGCGCTGCGGCCATTCTGCAGCCGTGGCAGGGCAAAGCCTCGCCAGCCGATCTCCTCACCCAAGCCCCACGTCAGGAACCACAGCAAAACCGCCAGCGGGATCCCAAGGTAGGGCAGGTACTCCACCTCCCCAAGCAGAGCCAGGTCCGGCCAGGTGCCGCGCGCCAGCTTCTGCAGGCAGGCCACCCCGGCAAACAGGCCGATCGGCAGAAAGACCGCGATCAGCGTCCAGGTCCAGCCGACGCGCCACAGGGTCACACCGCGCATCAAGCGAGCCACACCGTCCCTGCCCTGGCTCAGTCCGGTGACCGTCAGGGCTGCCAGCATCGGCCCGAACCCGCCCAGGTAGTGGATCCAGAATGGCACCCGCGCGCGGATCCAGCCTTGGGCCACAGCCGCCAGCGGAATCTCAAAGATCCACGTGAACACATATGCCAGGATGAAATACGTGACCAGCGAGCGACCCCGGCTCCAGGTCGAACGCACTGTGGGCATCATTTCGGCCTCCTCCTGATCAACGCCGCGCCCCGCATCCCACCGGCGAGGCACGGCTCCCGATCCCGGTTGCGGGCTCGTGCCCTCAGCAAAACTTGCAGCGCGGGTCGATGGCGGGTCTTGCATCCGTCGCCCGCCACCCTGGCCTGGGAACACCGGATGCTGCAGACAGCGCTTCCCGTTGGCCCATCCGCTCTGCGGATCTAGCCCGCCAGCTCCGCCACGAACAGGTCCAGCGCCACGTCCAGCGGCATGCGGCCGGTCTTGGCGTCCTCATCCATCTCCAGCAGGCGGTGATAGATCATCTCCAGTCGCGGCATGCTGAAATTGCGCGCCTGCCCCAGCGCCTTGCGCGCCACAAAAGGCACCACGCCCATAACCTTGACGGCCGCGGCTTCCCCGCCGCCCGCATCCAGCACTTCACGCGCCAGCACCAGCAGCCGGAACTGCCGGATGATCATCCCCCAGAAGCCGAAAGCGTCTTGAACCTCCAGCAGCCGGTGCAGCAGCCGCTGCGCCGTGCGTGCGTCGCCGGCCCCCAGCGCATCCACCATGCCAAAGACATCCGGCTCGGCGGTCAGCGGGCTCAGCGTTTCGACATCCGCCGCGCTCACGGGCCGACTCCAGTTGACGTACGTGAGCAACTTGGTGACCTCTTGCGCCGCCTGCCGCGTGTCAGTCCCCACCAGGCCACTCAGGCGTGAGGCCGCCCCGCTGGCGACCTCGCCTCCCTGGGTCCGCGCATTCTGGACGATCCACGCCGGCATCTCCCGCGCCATGGGCAGCGCATGCCGTTCCAGGCCAAAGCCGTTCTCCCGGATCCATTTGACCAGCCAGTGTTTGCGGTCTTCCTTTTCCTGCTGCGCCTGCGTTCCCCAGGATCGGAGCTCCATGTACTCCCAGATCACCAGCAGGGTGGTGGGTGGGATTCCAAGCAGGGATTGCAGGAACTTCTCCCGCTGCTCCGGCGCGGAACTGGATTCGGCCTTTGGCCCCGCCAAGTCCTCATCGGCCTCCGGTTCGCTGGCATCCTGCAGCCTCTTCGCCTTTGGGCGCGCGAAGCGTCCAGATGGATAACCCAGCGTCACCAGCCTGTGCCCGGCCAGGAACGGCAGCGTCTGGATGGCACGTACCCACTGGTCTTCCAGCATGCTGCGCGCATCCAGCTCAACCGTGTTCATCTGCGCCTCGGAGGCGCCGGGGAAATCCGCCTTGAACTCGGTCAGCCTGCGCGAGATGGCATATTCGTCATTGCCGTACAGAAAGAGTATGTGCGTGGGGTCAGCCATCTTTCCGGTTCAAGCGGAAAGGCTCCGTGCCGGGGTCGATTCAGCGCCGGACATCATGTCGTCCCGTCCAGCGGCCTGCGGGCTGCCTCGGTCAGCGCAATCGGTGCGTTGCCACTGGCGGTAAGGACCCTGTGCGCCGTGATGCGGCCCCTGGCGCTGCGCCGCACGCCAGCCACGCGCAGCGCCCCCATCTCCGCGTCAGTGGTGATCCTTTGCTGGAGCACGGGGCCCAACGGCCGGCTCAGGACGATCCCCGCCGCCGCCAGCACCAGCGCCATCGGCAGGCGCAGGATGCGCCCAAAGTTCGTGCGCGCGCCGCGCAGCACCAACCAACTCAGGCTGCCGCCCAACAGTGCCGTGGTCGCCAGGTTCGTGCCGCACCCCGGGTGAATGGCCAGGTTGCGTTCCCCTGCGCGCAGGCGCTGCAAGGCCTCAATGGCCGCCTCGGCCACGGCCTCCAAGGGCACATCGCCCACAATGAAGAATCCTGTCGGGTTGGAGTGTCCCCCCAGCATCCTGCCGGGGAATTTCGTCGCCAGTACATGCAGCGTCGCATGCTCCAGCGCATGGTTGCGTCGGGTCGCACCGATCAGTGGCAGGTCCAGGAGGGAGGGCAAGGGGGGTCTCATCGGTTCTTCCGGAGGCCGTTCAGTGCACGGACACCGGCTGTTTGACTGCTGGCATTATACTTGTGGGAAGTATCTGCGGCATTGTCGCTGCGGAGAGAGAGGTGCGCCATGCCTGATCCGGAGTCCGGGCTCAGTTCGGAAGTCGTCCAGCGCTTGGAACGGGAAGAGATTGTCTGGTTCACCACCGTCAGCCCCAAGGGCAGGCCGGTTCCCAACCCCGTCTGGTTTTACTGGGACGGTGAGTGCATCCTTGTCTACAGCCAGCCGGAATCCTTCCGCGTGCGCAATCTCAAGGCCAATCCGCGCGTGGCGCTCACGCTCCAGGGCGTGGACGGCGTCGGCAACAACGTCGTGATCATCAGCGGCGTGGCGGAACTCCACCCGCATAACAAACGCATCCCTGACGCGTACTGGGAGAAATACGGCCAGCTCCTGCAGCACGACACCCCGGAAGGAATGACGGCGTCGTACAACGTCGAGATCCGCGTCAAGCCGACGCGGATTCGGACGGAATAGCTCGCGGATCCTGGAACGCCGCCAGCAGCTCGATCAGCACCAGATTGGTGAACGCGTTCACGCCCCGCAGCACCTCACCCCAGGCGCGGCCCGAAGGCACGTTCGCCCCCTGGTAGACCTCGATCACCGCGTTCAGCACCGCATCCCGGAAGAACAGGAAGGCCCGGGCCGCGTCGGCCGAGTTCATGCCGGAACGCTGCGCGCGCCGGGCATACTCGTACCCCAGGGCGCGCGCCTCGGACTGCGCCGCCTGCCCCCCGGATGCGATGTGGTTCATCAGTCCGTGGAACAACGTCTGCCCGGATTCGCGGTACTGCCGCCGCGCTTCGTCGTCCAGCTTGGGATACCAGGGTTCTTCGGCCAGCTGACCCTCAGAGATCTTGAGCCGGATGCTGCGCAGCGCGGCCTGGATGGCACCCGCCGGATCCACCGGATCACCGCCGCGCGCTGTGCTCGCCCACAGCTCCACCTCGCCGCGCTTGAACCGCCGGTGCCCGCCCCGGGTCCGGTAGACGGGAACCAGGCCTTTATCCGACCAGCTCCGCACCGTCCCGGGATGGACGCCGAGCAGCTCAGCAGCTTGGCGCAACGAAAGCCAATCGCCGCCGGCCGCTGTGTCCCGATCTTCGGATTTCCTCGGGCTGCGAGCCCTTGCCACTTTCATAGAAATTCTACCCCGCACAGGTTTGTTGAGATTCTACTTTAGCACCTTGGCACCCCCTCTTGCAGGAATCTTTCCCCCGCCAACCCCGATCCCGACCTACTTGCCGTCCCTGATCATCGTGCGCGCCACCTGCATCAGCTCATGCGCAGAGCGCAGGGTCCCCTCGCCGACTTCGCCCAGCATCTGCGATAGTTCCAGAAGCTGGGGTTCGCCATCCAGGCGTTCGATGCGCGTCAGCGTGCGGTTGCCCTGGATCAGCTTCTGCACCTGGTAGTGTTCGTCCCCGAAGGCCGCCAATTGCGGCAGGTGCGTCACGCAGAACACCTGGTGACTGCGCGCCAGGTGCCACAGCTTGAAGCCGACCACCAGCCCCACGCGCCCGCCGATCCCCTGGTCGATCTCGTCAAAGATCAGCGAGGGGATCTCATCTGCACGCGCCAGGATGTTCTTCAGCGCCAGCATCAAACGCGAGGTTTCGCCGCCGGAGGCGATCTTGGCCAGCGGCTTCAGGCCTTCGCCGGGATTCGGCGCCACCAGGAACTCCACCCGGTCCAGGCCATCCTGGTCAAAGGCCACCCGCGAACCGTCCGCCAGCGGCGCGCCGGTCGGGTCGGCGCGTGTTCGGAATTCAACGCCGAAACGCGCCGCAGCCATCTTGAGGTCATCCAGCTCGGCCTCGATCTGCTTGCCCAACAAGGCCGCCGCCGTCTTCCGCTTCTGGGTCAATGTCTGCCCCTGCCCGGCCAGCGTCTTCAGCAGTCCGTCCTCTTCGGCGGCCAGGGTCTGGATGCGCTCGCCGGCATTCGAGATGTTCTCCAGCTGCTTGCGCGCCTCCGCCCCGAACCTCAGCACGGCCGCGATCTCCCCGCCGTACTTGCGGGTCAGGTTGTGGATCAGGTTAAGGCGTTCTTCAACGTCCTCCAACCGCTTCGGGTTGTACTCGATCTCATCCAGGTACCCGCGCAGGCTCCGCACCAGGTCCGCCAGGGTCTGTTCCAGGGTGGAGGCCTGGCTGGCCAGGTCCTGCTGGGCGCGATCGATCTTGGCCAGCCCCGCCAACGCCCGCGCCGCCTGCCCCAGCAGATCGGTGGCAGCCGCAGCCTCGGCCGAGCCCTCATCCAGGACCGAGAGCGCCTCTTGAGCATGCTGGGCCAGTGCCTCGGCATTGGCCAGACGGTCGCGTTCCTGCTTCAGGTCGGCCTCTTCGCCGGGCTTCAGCTTGGCCGCCTCGATCTCCTCGGCTTGAAAGGTGAGCATCTCCATCCGGCGATCGGCATCCGCCTGCGCCTGTCGCAGATCCTTCAACTCGTCGCGCACCTTCACCAGCCTGTGATAGGTCTCGCGATACTGGCTCAGGGGGGCCTGCGTCTCGGCATACCGGTCCAGCAAACCCAGGTGCGCACGCGGATCCAGCAGCGAGAGGTGCTCCGATTGTCCGTGGATGTCGACCAGCGCCGCGCCGATCTCTTTCAGCAGCGCCACCCCCACTGTGCGCCCATTGACCCGCGCCACGTTGCGTCCCTCGCGCCGCACCTCGCGCATCAACGTCACGTAGTCCGGGTCGTCCAGCAAGTCCTCGCGTCGGAGCACTGCCTGCACAGCCTCGCCGGCGGGTCCGCGCAGGGAAAAGACGCCCTCCACCAGCGCCGCCTCCGCCTCCGTGCGGACGACTGTGGCATCCGCGCGGCCGCCCACCAGCATTTCCACCGCGTCCAGGATGATGGATTTGCCCGCGCCCGTCTCACCCGTCAGGATGACCAGGCCGGCCCCGGGCTTCAGGTCAAGCTTGTCGATGATGGCGAAGTTCTGAATTCGCAGTTCGCTGAGCATGATCGTTTCACCGCGGAGCCCGGCAGATCAGCGCAGGATGTTCTCCAGGGGCTTTCGTCATCCAACCTCGATCCGCCAGTCCCCTGAGGGCAGGATGCGCCGCACCTCCGCCCGCGATTTGCCGAAGTTTATCAGAAGGCATAGGTCGCACCCCGACTCCCGCAGGTAGTTCAGGGCCAGGTCGTTCTGCTCCGCCGTCAGTTCCGCCACCCGCTGGAGCTCCAGCAGGACCCATCCCCCAACAATGAAGTCGGCGCGGAAGCCTCGTTCGGGCGGGCCGTCGAACGGCACCCCGATCGGATACTGTCGGGCGAACTGCAGCTTGCTCTCCCGCATGCGCCGGTCGAGCGCCGCCTCGTATTCCTGGAGATCCGACCCGGGCCCCAGGCGTTCCGCCACCTCGCGCACGCACGGCAGGATGCGGCCTACGACCTTTTCGTTGTCACGCACGTGCATCCACCTTGCCCGCTTTGTCGCAGCGCCATCTCTAGCGCCGCAGTCGGATGCCGGAGAGCTGTGAATAGGCGGCGGGGACTGCCAGGAACAGATACACCACTTCCCAGACGGCCGGCAGCAAACCGCCCAAGCCGCCAAATCCGCCTGCCATCACCAGCAGTAGCGCGGGCAGGCTGACCATCAGCAGCGCCGGCAACGCCCCGGCGATCACGCCCGCGGAGGCCGTCGCGTACAGCGCCCGGGAGCGCCGCCGTCCGGTCGCCGACAGCACCACATTGCCGATCAGCGCGCCCGCCGCGGGCGCCAGCAGCAGCACACCCAGTCCAAAGAAGAATCCGCTGATCAGCAGGACCAGTCCGCTGGCCACCGCCGAGCCCAGCGCAGACACAGCGAAGGCGACGACGTAGTCCCGCCATTCGGCGGTATCGAACACTCTCTGCTGCTCCCGGATGCAATTCCGGCAGCGGTAGCCCGTGGGCGTGCGGACCGCGTCCTCGGTGCAAATCGGTCGCTCACAGCGATTGCAGCGCAGCACGGTCGGACGGTTGGGGTGAACATAGCAATACAGGGTCTCGGAATTCGTCACAGATGCTTTACCTCAAATGGCACTATGCCTTGCGGCGGGCACACGCCATCCCGCTCCACCGATGGCTTCCGCCTCCTCAGCCGTGCACAGCCAGGGGAGTCCTGCCGCAGTACAAGGTCGGCCCGGACAATCACAAATGCGGCTGGTTCAGATGCGCGTTCAGGTTGCGATAAAAATACCCCGGATCCCCGAATCGCACGAAATGCGCCGCATACTCCGCCGCGCGCACTTCCACGCGATCGCCCTCTTCCAGTCCAACCGGAGTCTGGCCGTCGACGCTGATCACCGAATTCTCACTGCGCACCCGGATGCTGACCGAGGACCCCTCTGCCAGCACCACCGCGCGATCAACCGACAGGTGCGGCGCGATCGGCACCAGCAGGATGTTGCGCAGATCCGGCGGAAGGATCGGCCCGCCTGCCGCCAGCGCATAGGCCGTCGATCCCGTGGGCGTGGAGGCGATCAGCCCATCACACACGAACGTCGTCAGCGGCCGGCCGTCCACCGTGGCATCCAGCCGCACGGGCCGCAGCATCAGGCCGCGTCCCACAACCACCTCATTCAGCGCCTGCCACTGAGCCTGAGCCTCATCCGCGCGCAGATGCGCAGCCTGCAGCATCAGGCGCTCCTCCAGCCAACCCTCCCCCTGCCACAGTTTCTCGAACATCTCGCGCCATTCGCTGCGCTCCACCTGGATGAGAAAACCCAGGCGTCCCATGTTGATCCCCAAAATGGGTACGCCGCACGGCGCACACAAATGACCCGCCCGCAGCATGGTCCCATCCCCGCCCAGGGCGATCAGTAGATCGAAATCCCCGGCCCGCACCCGCTTCCGCAGCTGCTCGTCATAGATCGAGCCCTGCGGTGCCTCGCAGCCCCTCTGGCGCAGGTACTGCACGATCTGCTCACTCTCGGCAAAGGCCTCGGGCACCTTCGGGTAGGCGACGACCACCGGTGCCTTGGGGAGGAAGCTGGCGGCCATTTCAAATCATTATAAGGGGATTTCTCCAGCGCTGCCCGCGCGCTGCCGGGCTTGCGCACGCAGCGCCGCACCCTGGCCGCTCAGGCCAGGCTTTGATCGCAGATCTTTCGGAAGCCACACTTGCCGCAGCGGGCTGCCTGCTCATGCGAACGCGGCACGCTTCGCCTCGACTCATCCCGCCGCATCTCGGCCAGGCAGTCCAGCAGCGCCGACTCGAGCTGCGGCGTGTAGTCGATGGCGAAATCGCGTCCGGAGTAGTGCAGGATGCCGTAGGGAGGCCGCTTGCCGTAGGTTCGCTCAACCAGCAGGCAGTACGCCGCAACCTGGTAGATGTGCGAGTCATAGGGTGCGGCTGGCGCCCGGCCTGATTTGACCTCGACCGGGATGATCGTTCCGCCGTGCTGCACCAAGTAGTCGGGCTTGCCCGTCAGCCCCAGGTCGGCCGCCGTGAGCGGCTTCTCGAGCCGGCCCCACCCGCGTGTGTCGGTGTAGAGCAGCCGGCCGCCCGGCAGACCCGCCTGCCGCCGCTGGCGCGTGGACTGCCACAGCAGCAGCGCGGCGAGGATAATGAAGAACAGGGCAACGTAGAGTAGCACGGAGCCCTCTGGCAGCACGGCTGCGGGCACTTCTAGCTCGCCCATGCTTGTTGCCCGGGCTTTGCTGGCCGCGCCTCGGGCCCGATCCCGCCGGCGCTCGCTCTCAATTTCAGGAGCATTCGGGATGATCAGCCTGGCGCGTCATCGGAGGAGGTTCTGGGTCAGCCCATAAACAAGCATGGCAACCGCTGCGAGAAGTAGGACGTAGCCGGCGATCTGCAGCAGCCCGGCGACCAGAACCTTGCGCCCGTGCTGCACGTGCAGCTCCGTTCCGCCGGCCAGCTCCGCCTGATTCTCACTCTCAGCACCCTGTTTGCGGTACCACCAGGCCCTGCGGCAGTACAAGTACGAGCCAACCTCGGAAGCGCGGATCATCCCT
>DATIPW010000260.1:0-6659 GCA_035471605.1 Anaerolineales bacterium
CGCGGAGCAGCCGACAGAGGCTCTCGAACGCTTCAAGCACATAGTAGAGAACTATCCTGTCTCCTCCTACGCCTATGAGGGCCTGGTGCTGCTGCTGGAGGCCGGCGTGGCGGTCAACGATCTGGACCGCGGCCTGACGGACTACTTCGCCGGCGTGTACGACAAGGGCCTGGAGGCGCTGAATCGCTACATCGCGGACAATCCGAGCAACGATGGAACCGCCTACTACTACCGGGCCCTGAGCCTGGATCAATTGCAGCAGTATCCAGAAGCCGTCGAGGCCTATGACTATTTCATCGCCAATTTCAGCCAGCATCCGAAATGGGCCACAGCGTGGTTTGAGAAGTCGGGCATCCAATGGATAAACCTGAACTGGTACCCGGAGGCAGCTCAGACCCTGGTGGACTACGTCGAGGCGGCGCCCAGTGCCCCGGATGCGCCAGAGGCGCTGATGACTGCGGCGCGGATTCTGGAGAGGGATGGTCGTTTTGATGATGCGGCTGCGAACTGGCAGCGAGTCGCGGATGAATACCCGAGCTATGAGCTGGCTTCCACTGCGGCGCTCTTCGCCGGCATCATGCAGTATCGCCAGGCCGACTACCCAGCAGCACTCCCACTCTTCGACCGCAGCCTGGTTGTGGCCACGACCGCCGAGGACCAGGCCAGGGCATACTTGTGGACCGGCAAAGGCCGCGAGAGGCTTGAGAAGCTGGCAGATGCGAGCAGCGCCTGGCAGCTTGCCCAAGCGGCTGATCCGGGGGGCTACTACAGTGAGCGCGCGTCGGATATTCTGGCGGGCCTGGCGCCGTTTTCCCGTCCGCCGGCCACCAACCTGGAGTTCGACCTTGCTGCCGAACGCCGGGCGGCCGACTCATGGGTGCGGCTGACGTTCAACCTGCCGCCGGAGACCGATCTTGGAGGCTTGGGGAGCCTGGCGGTGGACCCACGCCTGATCCGCGGGCGCGAATTGTGGAATCTGGGCTTGTACGACGAAGCTCGCCTGGAATTCGAGGACCTGAGGCTATCGATCAGTTCGGATGCCGTGCTGACCTACCGGCTTGCCAACTACCTGCTGGAGCTTGGCCTGTACCGCTCGGGCATCACCGCGGCACGACAGGTTCTCAGCCTAGCGGGTTTGCAGGATCAGCAGTCATCGATGCTTGCACCGCCCTATTTCAGCCACATCCGATACGGCCTGTACTTCCGAGATCTGATCCTGCCGGCGGCCGAGGCGAACGGGCTGGATCCACTGCTCCTTTTCAGCGTGGTGCGCCAGGAGAGCCTGTTCGAGGGTTTTGTGAGCTCGGCAGCGGGTGCCCGGGGATTGATGCAGATCATCCCCTCCACGGGAGCGGACATTTCAAAGCAGGTGGGCTGGCCCATCGAATTCGACCCCGACGATCTGTACCGCCCCAACGTGAGCGTTGCGTACGGGGCTCACTACCTGTCCACCAACCGGCACTTGCTGGGGGATGACATCTATGCCGGTTTGGCAGCCTATAATGCCGGTCCGGGGAATGCCGCCGCCTGGCAGGCATTGGCCCAGGGAGACCCCGATCTGTTTCTTGAGACCGTGCGAGTGCAGGAAACCCGCGACTATATTCGCAGAATCTACGAAATCTTTGTGGTCTACCGCCGGCTATACGGACCCGCGGCGACCTGAGAGCCGGGCACGCCGGTGCGGTGCAAGCCCCCACGCCCCTAGCTTGAGTTGACGGCCTGCAACGTGGATGGCAAGAGGCGGGCGGCTTCTTGCACCTGGGCGGTCGAACAGGAAAAAGCAAAGCGGATGTGCCCAGCGCCGGCCGCTCCAAAGGCCGATCCCGGGGACGATCCAATTCCCGCCTTGTCAATGAGATAGTTGGTCATGGACCAGTCATCCCGCTGGCCGCCGTAGCCTGGCCAGTCGGGCTGGATGCGCGCCCACAGATAGAAAGCACCGCCCGGCTTGAACGGCTGCACATATGGCGCACGCTCCAGTGCCGAGAACAGGATGTCGCGGCGCGTCTCGTACTCCCGGGCCATCTCACGCGTGAACTCCTGCGGCCCATTTAGCGCCGCAGCCGCGCCGTACTGTGCCACAGAATTGACCCCATTGATCGTGCAGCGCACGAGTTTTTTCATGCGCTCGAGGAAGAGAGGTTGGCTGACGACGACGTAGCCCAGCCGCAGCCCGCTCATCGCATAGGTCTTGGACAAGGAGAACACACTGATTGTCCGGCCCTGGGCGGCCGGAAGCGATCCCAGGCTGACATGCTGCTGACCATCAAAGATTACGTGTTCGTAGGCCTCGTCGCTGATGAGGAAAAGACCGCGTCGTTCAGCCAGCAGGGCAATCGCTTCCAGTGTCTCCCTGCGGGCAACGACACCGACGGGATTATGAGGTGTGTTGACGAAGATCGCTCGCGTGCGGGAGGTGATGGCCGCTTCAATACCCGTCGGATCGTACTGGTAGTCGCTTTCCGGCCGCAGGCGCACAGGCACGGGTTTGCCGCCGGCGAGACGGATGTTCTCGGCAATCTCCGTCCACATCGGGTCCGGCAGAATCACTTCGTCGCCCGGCTCCAGCAACGCCAAGAAGATGATGTACAACCCATGCATGCCCCCGTTGGTCACAATGACGTGATCAGGGGAGAGCGGCGAGAGCCCATTCTCAGTCGTGACCTTTCGGAAGATTGCCTCACGCAGGGGCGGAATACCGGTCGAGGCGGTGTAGTGCGTCAGGCCATCGCGCAGGGCCTTCTCCATGGCCGCGCGAGCTTGGACAGGGATATCAAAGGAGGGGTCGCCGGACTCGAGCCGCAGGACCTTGCGGCCGCGTGCTTGCTGCTCCAGGAGCCGGTCCCGCACCTGCACAATCGCCCCCAGCGAAACCTGATCGACGATATGGGTCATTTACCCTCCACACTTGCCCCGTGAAACTCTGGCGATGCTGCCAGGTCCAGCGCGGGCAAGCAACCGCGGCAACCGCCTACCCGGCCGGCTGCCCCAAGGCGAGAGACGGTGTGCCCGCTAGTCCAGCGCTGCCAGGATGCGTTGGCGCAGGACGGCTTCATCCATGCCCATGACCGAGAGCTGCTTCTCGCGACCCCAGGCCCCGGCGACGATCTCAATTCCCGATTTGGGGACATGCAGAATCTCGGAAAGCAAAGCGATGAGTTTCCGGTTGGCTTCGCCATCCACGGGAGCAGCCGTCAGCTGGATCTTGACCGTCCCGTCCTCCAGCACCTGCGCGATACGATCGCGGCGGGCCCGTGGAGTCACGCGCACGACCAGCCTGGCCCTGGCCGCTCGCGCGATCACTGCGGACTCATCCCAGGGAGAGGACAAGGCTGGTGAGCACCCGGGACGCGAGGGCGATGAGAATAATCAGGATCATCGCGCTGAAGTCGAAGGGTCCCGCCATCGGAAGCACCCGGCGAATGGGTGCGAGCAGAGGCTCGACCACCCTATCAAGGGCCTGGCGAACGGGATGATAGGGCGCCAAGATCCAAGAGGCGATCACCCATACAAAGACCAGGATCGTCAGAACGTTGGCCGTGATGCTGATAAGCTGAGCTAGCAACCATAGACTCATGAAAACTCCCGAGGGGGCCTTGGCCCGAGGATGGCTTCGCCTATGCGCACAAGGGTCGCGCCCTCCTCAACGGCAACGAGGTAGTCCACGCTGGTACCCATGGATAGCTCGCTCCAGTCGGCTTTCGGCAGCCTTGCTGCAAGGAATTCCTGCAAGCGGCGCAGCCGGCGGAAGTGAACTCGCGACGCTTCTGGTTGGGACACCAAGGGTGGCATGGTCATCAGCCCGCGTATGCTGATGTTCGGCAGATCCGCGATCCGGCCGGCGTCGTCGAGTAGCAGGGGCCAGGAGGCTTCGTCGGCTGCGGGCCATCCGAGTTTCTCCGGCTCGCCCCCGACGTTGAATTCGAGCAGGACGCGAATGGGGCGACCCCCTTCCCCGCCCAAGCGACTCAGGCGTTCCGCCAGGCGCGTTGAATCCAGAGAATGGATCAGCTCGAAGTCTTGCGCGACCAACTTCGCCTTGCGCCCCTGCACATGTCCAATCATGTGCCATTCTACCCGCGCGAGCGTTTCTTTCGCATCCTGCTCGCGCAGGGCGTGGATCTTGGCGACGGCCTCCTCGGCATAGTTCTCGCCGAGTACGCGGGCGCCGGCCCGCAGGGCGGCCTGCACGACCGCGAGCGGCTGGGACTTGGTGACCACCACCAGGCGCACGGCCTCGGGCGGCCGGCCCGAGCGTTGAGCCGCGGCGGCGATCTGCTCCAAGACCTGCCCGTGCTTGCGCCGGATCTCAGATAGCGGATCCGTCATGGGAATGGCCATCGGCTTGCAGTCCAGCAGAGGATCAGAGGCGGGTCTGCCACAGAGTGGCAAGCATTCTGGCGCGGCTCCACTACCGGGGCAGGGCGATCAGCGCGCCAAAGCGGCCCGTCACGCCTTTCTCCCTTCGATGGGAATACCAATCTTGCGTATGACACGCGGTGCAGATGCCCGCAACTTCGATGTTCTGCACGCCGGCCTGCTGCAGCTGAAGCTCGTTCGAGGCCCACAGGTCAAGGTAGGACTTGCCCTCACGAACACTGACCAACCGGTCGGCGGCACCCCCAAAGGCCTGTGCCACCTGCTCCAAGACATCGGTGCCGACCTGGTAGTGATCCACTCCAATGGATGGGCCGATGGCGGCCTGGATATCGGCAGGCTTCGATCCGTATGTGGAGATCATGGCTTGGACGGCGGCCGGAGTGGCCCCGCGCACCGTTCCGAGCCAGCCGGCGTGCACCATTCCCACCACGTTCCGTACCGGGTCATGCAGCAGCACCGGCACGCAGTCCGCAAAACGCATGTACAGAGTGACCTCGGGCCTGTCGGTCAGTATGACATCGGCCTGCGCGTGAGCCTCGGCTGCCGGCCGAGGCGCGCGGGCCGTGACGACCTGCGCAGAGTGAACCTGCCAAACGTCGAACATCGAATCGAGCTGCCGGCCCACTGCTTCGAAGGACCGCCTACGGTTCTCGCGCACCCGGTCCTGGTCGTCTCCCACGGTCCCACCGACGTTTAGGGTGTTCCACGGTGCGGGGCTGACACCGCCGAGGCGCGTGTACACCGCCTGTATCAGGTCAGGCGGGAAAATCTCAAACTTGAAGTACCGCAGGCCCGCATTCTCTGTGAACGGCATGGCGTGTGGTGAACAGAATGGCAAGTCCTACGACCTGGCCGCCAGCTGTTCGCTGAAGTAGTGACGTGTATCGCGCATTGATTCTTCAATGTTCTGAAGGGCAAACCAGGCAGTGGCAAAGCCAAAAAGGCCCCCCGTGAGCACCCGCAGAAGTGGCGTGCTTTCACGATACGGCAACACCGCCGCCAACCCAGGCAGATTGAATTGGCTCACGATCTGCGAGAACCCATCGAGCCCGATGGGAGCCAGCCCAATCAGGGCCCAAGCCGGCCACGGCAATCCCGGCAGACGTCGTCCGGTCAAGCCATAAAGAAGGCCAAAGAGCAATATGGCGGCGTAGATGGCGACATCGCGCTCGCAGAGCGCCACCTTATAGCCAACGACGGCATCCCCGGTATAACGCCGCGCAGACAGCCGCGAAACGCTGTACGGGTCAGACAAGTCCTTCAGGCCGGTGGCTTGCTCAAAAGTGGTCGAGACCGAGAGGCCAGCCTCCTGAAGCGGGTAGTAGGCTTGCGCACCAAAGAGGAAGAAGGAGCGAAACCCAAACTGGTGGCAGAGCGGGCTGTATAGGGTGTAAATGACCCGCGCCAGACCCGGCCTTTCGACCTTCATCAGGGCAGGAGCCACGAACGGCAGGCCCACATACAAAAAGATGATCAGGTTGAGCAGGGCCAGATAGTGCCGCGAGAGCCAGTAGTACAAGCGGCTGCCCCGCGAGATGGCCCCGGCTTTGGGGTCGCGCTCGGGAGGATTGGTGCCGTCGACTGCCTGCTGCCGTTGGCTGCCCGCGGAGGCCGAGCTCAGAGCCGCTGCCAAGGACTGGCGACCTATGGGCGCCCGGAGGACCTGTTGCCCTACGACCACGACAGGAATCTGATCGAAGTACCTCTTTTGCAAGGCCGGGTCATCGTCGATGTCAATCTCCCTGGAGCGATGCGGGAAGCGGGCCTGCAGCCCCGACAACTGCTCCCTGACCTCATCGCACAGGCCACAGCCGGCCCGCATGTACACAATGACATCCAGCCACCGGCGTTCAGGCACAAATCAAATCCCAAAGTCCACAAAGAAGCCGAAGCGTGCCAGCAGTTCGAAGACGCCGGCAAACAGCATAATTCCAACGATCACCAGAACTACGCCCATGCCAATCTCGATGTAGTGCATGGCCTTGCCATACTTGCGCAAGGCAGCACTGACCCAGCCAATGCCCAGTGCTGCAAAGAGGAAGGGAATGGCGAGGCCGGCGGAGTAGGCGCTCAGCAGCTGGGCTCCCAGCGTGGGCGATCCCCCGTTGACGGCCAGAGTCAGTATGGTTCCCAACACGGGGCCGACGCAAGGCGACCAGCCGGCCGAGAAGAAAACACCCAGGAGGGCCGAGGACAGGTAGCCCCACTTGCGGCTGGGATTGGTGTGGACCCGCGCATCGTACTCCAGGAACCGGATGCGAAAGATGCCGATCATATGC
>DATIPW010000261.1:0-2914 GCA_035471605.1 Anaerolineales bacterium
CGAAGAGAGGCGCAGCGCGCTGGAATACCTGGATTCAAGCGATGCCAGGATTGTTCAGGACATGATTCGGGCAGTCTGGGGCTCGCGCGCCAGTTTGGCCATCGCACCGCTACAGGACTTTCTGGAACTGGGAAGTGAGGCGCGCATGAATTTCCCGGGCAAGCCGGAGGGTTTCTGGGAATGGCGGCTTCGTCCCGGTTGCCTGACCGAGGGGCTCTCTGCCAGAATCAGATCACTGAACGACGAAACTGATCGCCTTGGCCGCACTTAGGGGGAGACTCAAGCGACGGGGCTGCCACTCTCCACTCGCATCTCGCGGTGAAGGATTCGCTCAACCTGCCTGCGCGAATCCAACCATCGGGGGGCGACAGCCAAAGCCAGCTTCTCCAGAATCTGCGTTCCCGTGCCTGGATATTGAATACACAGGTTTCTCAGAGAATCACCACGGACGCGCAGCGCCAGGCCAGAAGTGGTGCTGAGCGCGTCTGAAGTGTAGGTTGCATTGCCAACCACCGAAGACCAGCCGAAGACGTCGCCGCAATGCAAGTGGGTGAGAGTAATTCGCGGACCGTCGTACGGCTTGTACCGGATCGAGATGTTGCCGTCCACCAGCACGTACATGTGAGTGGCAGGCTCGCCTTGCTGGAAAACATAGGTTCGCGGCGGCAGCTCGATTCGGACAAATAGGCCCGCTAGCAGGTCGTACTGTTCCGGGGTGAGATTCTTCAGGAACGGATTCTCAAGCATGGCGGTTTGCCACATCGTACCCTTGCGCGTCTGCCGTATCCTAGTAATAAACCTCCCGATCGGCCGGACGTTCTTCCCTTCCTGGGGCCAGTTCCCACGTGAGGTTATACTTTTCGTGCCCGCGGCCCGCCTCCGGCGGACCATGATCCGGGAACGCTATGCCAGCAGCACTGCATACTCGAAGATCGCATCAGATGGCCAGCTTGAGCATCTCCGGCTTTGGCTTGGTCCTTGCCGGAGTGGCATTCTGGATGCTCCTGAGGGACTACGGCCCGGCATACGATTCCGCGGCACCTGATCTAGGCGCCGTTCCTGTCAGCGTTGACTTCCGAGCGCCTGCGCTCGCCCTTGCGGACATGCACGGTGCCACCCATGCGCTGTCGGACTATCTCGGCACCGTCGTGCTCATTAACCTTTGGGCCACGTGGTGTCCTCCATGCGAGGCAGAGATGCCGGCATTTCAACGTTTCTACGAGCAGCAACGCGAGGCGGGTTTTTCTGTGATTGCGATCAATGACGGCGAACCGGAGGACAACGTGGCACGGTTCGTGAGGGCGCATGCCCTGACCTTTCCCGTCTGGTTGGATCCCGAGTACCGGGCCAGCGAACAGGCCTTCAAGGCGCGTAGCCTGCCGACCTCCTATGTCATCGACCGGGTCGGCAACGTGAGGCTGATGTGGATCGGTGCCATCAGCGAGGCCGGCCTGAGGCAATACGTGACCCCCATCATCAAGGAGTAGGTTCTCGTGAATGTCAAGGTAACTTGGGAACAAGATCTTAGTTTCGTTGGGATTGCAGGCAGCGGTTTTCCGATCCAGATGAGCAGTCCCGCGGGCCCTGAAGGTGGAGCAGGGCCGGTCGAGATCCTGGTCATGTCGCTGGCAGCCTGCACTGCCATGGACGTGGTCTCGATTCTTCGCAAGAAGCAGGAACGACTAGAGGACTTTCATGTCTTGGTGAACGCCGACAGGGCGGAGAGCTACCCCAAAGTCATCACGCGCGCCGAACTGCACTATGTGGTCACAGGCACTGCCATCCGTGAGGCGGCGGTGCGACGTGCTATCGAGCTTTCCATCGGGAAGTATTGCCCTGTGCACGCGATGCTGGCCAAGGCCTTCCCGATCGACCTCCAGTACTCCATCTTCGACGGGCATCGGGGGGAGGCCGGACGTCTGATCAAGCGGGATCGCTATGTCCCTGCCGACACAGCAGTGTTGATGGGGGACGACTAGGGCAGCGGCATCGCCGGGACAGCACTGTAGAGGTCCGAGCACGTACAGGCTGTGACGGTGATTCCATTTCGTTCAAGGGTTCCCAGGTACGGCGCGTCGCCCTCGTGAGCGATCCATCCGTCCAGATCGAACGCCAAGGGTCCGTCAGCCAGAATCCACTCCCCGTTGTACTTCCTGGCGACGTGGACGTGGGTTCCCGTGGCCTCTCCGCCCTCGCTTGAGGGGTATCCAATGGGGTCGCCAGCCTTGAGCTCGCTCCCCAGAATGACGCGGCCGCGGGCGGCCAAGTGCAGATACAAGAGGGTCCAACCTGTGCGCTCATCGCCGTCGTGATCCAAGTCGAGGACCACCCCGTCCGGACCTGAACGAACGACCAGGCCGTCTGCCATGGCGGCAGCGCGCGTCTCTGGAGTGAGGCCGGCACATCCGGGACCGTCACACGGAGGTGCAAAGTCGATGGCTGCGAGCGGTGCCCCTGTTCCCCATCCCGTGTGCGGCCCGCCCGTGTAGGTCCAGATCTGTTTCCGCTGGTACGGGAGGCTGAGCTGAGGCTGGTGCAGACTCCCAGGAATCAGCACGCTGCCCGCTGCATACGGATCTCCAAAAAGCGCTCGGTAGCTTTGAATGAAACCGGCTGGACCGACAGTGGCCTCGTAGTCTTCGCCCGTCTGCGTGCGAGAGAAGAAGTACTGTAGCGCGACCGTGGCCGCATTCTGCCAGGGGTCCGGGCGAATTATTGTCCCGTCAGGCGTATAGAACTCCGTCAATTGGCCCGATCGCCAGCCGTAGTACCCATTGTTCAGCGTGTTGGCGGCCCAGACGAGCTGCAGGTAGTTGAGATTCGTCGCCCCAGCATACAATGGCTGTTCGAAATCCAGAATGTATCGCCTTGCGGGCGGCCGGGTCTGGGAAAGGCCCCCAGCCTGGTGCTCAAG
>DATIPW010000262.1:0-8093 GCA_035471605.1 Anaerolineales bacterium
TGCCTTTCCTGATCTGGTCGCGCTCGGACCAGCGCCCCCGGTGTGCTATAATAACTGACCGGTCAGTCAGATACTCCGAGGGCCCGCATGAACCCCCGACCCAACGTCAGCCTCGAACGCAAATCGCAGATCCTCAACGCTGCCCAGGAAGTCTTCACCCGCAAGGGCTTCGACGAGGCCCGCATGGACGACATTGCTGAAGCCACCGGCCTGAGCAAGGGGACTCTCTACCTGTATTTCAGGAGCAAGGCCGATCTGATCATCGCGATCCTGGACCGCATCTTTGAGCGCGAGTTGGTCAGCCTGGAAAAGCTCAAGTCGGAGGAAGGCAGCGCAACCGAGGCCCTGTGGCGGGTCACCGACACGTTCACGCGGGATATCGTCGCCCTGCTGCAGCTCATTCCCATCGTCTATGGTTTCCTGGCGTTGGCTTTTCGAAACGGCGTGGTTCAGCGGGCACTCAAGGGCTACCTCAACCGCTACCTGAACGGGCTGATCCCGATCATCCAGCGCGGCATTGATTCCGGCGAGTTCCGCCAATCGGATGCGCGCGAGGTGGCGATCGCGGCCGGGGCCATCCTGGAAGGGACCCTGCTGCTCTGGGTGTATGACCGGTCCCTGATCGACCCCGCCCGCCACATCCGCTCGGGGATGAAGCTGCTGCTGGAAGGGGTGCAGGCGCGTGCCTGATCCGCCCCTTTTTTTGTGTCGATAACTGACCGACTGGTCAGTGAGTAAGCCAAGTTGAAGGAGGCTGTCGCATGGATATCGTGATCCTGCTGGTGGCGATGGTGGTGATCGGGCTGGTCGTTGGCTGGCTGGCCGGGCCCATCTGGAAGAACAAGCGCCCCATCGGCGCGCGCGGGGACTACCTGGCCGCGGTCATCACGGCTGTCTTGGTGGGTCTGCTGGATTGGTACGTCATCCCGGCCATGGGTTTCAGCACGGGCCTGCGCAACATCGGCGTGGCGACGGAGCCGGCGCTGGGCGCGCTGCTGGTGCTGTGGCTCATCCGCCGGGCCAAGAGGAAATGAGCGAAGCGCAGCCGGTCATCCAGACCCGCGACCTGCGGCGGGACTACAAGGCGGTGCACGCCGTCGACGGCCTGACGCTGGTGATCCAGCGCGGCGAGTTGTTCGGGCTGGTTGGGCCGGACGGCGCCGGCAAGACCACCACACTGCGCCTGCTGGCCGGACTGCTGGATATCAGCGCGGGCGAGGCCTCGGTGCTGGGCTTCGACCTCGGGGAACAGGCAGAGCTGGTCAAGCGGCGCATCGGCTACATGGCGCAGCAGTTCAGCCTGTATGGCGAGCTCTCGGTGCTGGAGAACCTGCACTTTTTCGCCGAGCTGTTCGATGTGCCGGCGCAGGAAATGGCGAAGCGCACGGACGAGTTGCTGGTCTTTGCCGGGTTGACCGAATTCACGCAGCGGCGCGCGGCCCGGCTTTCAGGCGGCATGCAGAAGAAGCTGGCGCTGGCCTGCACGCTGATCCACCAACCGGAATTGCTGCTGCTGGACGAGCCGACCACCGGGGTCGACCCGATCGCGCGGCGCGAGTTCTGGAACATCCTGACGGACCTGCACGCGCAGAGGACTACGATCGTGGTCAGCACGCCCTACATGGATGAGGCCGATCGCTGCTCGCGCGTGGGTCTGATGTACGGCGGCCGGCTGGTGGAATGCGATTCGCCGCGGCGCATCCGGCAGAAGCTGGACGGCGAGGTGATCGAGGTGCGCTGCGAGGATGTGCCGGCAGCGCTCACAGCCCTGACCGATGCGCCCGGCGTGCGCGAGATGCAAACTTACGGCAAATCCTTGCATGTGCTGGTCGACTCGGCGGCGCGCCGGCTGCCCGAATTGGAAGGGCTGCTCCGCAGCGGCAAGCTTGCCCATCAGGGTCTGCGCTCTGCCCCGGCCCGCATGGAAGAGGCCTTCATCTCGATCATCCGAAAGCTGGATGCCTGATGTCCCTCAGGCACCTGTGGGCCGTGACCCGCAAGGAATTCGCCCACATCGCCCGCGACCGCAATACGCTGGTCCTGGTGGTCTTCACGCCGACACTGGTATTGCTGTTGATGGCCTACGCCCTGACCGTGGACCTCAAGCACATTCCGATCGCCGTGCTTGACCTGGATCACAGCCAGACCTCGCAGGCCTTCATCCGCCAGATCACGGCCGGGCAGGACCTGGACCTGTATGCCGCGGCCGCCAGCATGGATGACGTAACGGCACTGCTGCTGCGCGGGCGCATCAAGGCAGCGGTGGTGCTGGCGCCCGGGTTCGCGAGCGACCTGCTGGCCCTGAAAGGTGCGCCGCTGCAGGTCATCGTCGACGGGACTGAGCCCGAGAGCGGCCAGTTCGCGGTGCAGCACATCACCTGGCGCGCTGAGGCGTTCATCGAAGAGGCGCTGACCCGCCAACTGCAGGCCCGCGGCATCCCGGCCGCGGCGCTGCAGCCCCTGGAGGTGCGCATCCAGACCTGGTACAACCCCGACCTGAAGCCGCGCAACGCGCTGATCCCCGGGCTGATCTCCATGGTGCTGGGCTTTCCGGCGCTCTCGGTCGCGCTGACCCTGGCCAACGAACGCGAGCACGGCACGCTGGAGCAGCTGCTGGCCTCGCCCATCACGCGCTCCGAGCTGCTCATCGGCAAGATCCTGCCGTACGTGCTGGTGGGCCTGGTCAACGTGGTTCTCATCCCGCTGCTCTCCATCGCCTGGTTCGGCATCTCGCTGAACGGGAGCTTTCTGCTGTTCTTTGCCCTTTCGGGTGTCTTCATGTTCTCCGTGCTGAGCATGGGGATGATCGTGGGAGTGTTCATGCGCACACAGGCTGCGGCGCTGGCGCTCTCGTTCCTGGTGCTCTTCTTCCCGGGATTCTTCCTGACCGGCATCTTCTTCCCGCTGGTCTCGATGCCCGAGGAGGTGCGCATGGAGTCGCTCTTCCTGCCGGGCACGCACTATGCCATCATCACCCGCGGCATCTTCCTGCCGGGCGTGGGCATGGACGTGCTGTGGCCCTACGTGGTGATGATGGCCGGACTGGGCGCGGTGTTCATTGCCCTGGCTGCGCTGTTCTTTAGAAAGAAGCTGGGCTGAGGATGCTCAGGCGCATCGGCTCGCTGGTGGTCAAGGAATTCATCCACCTGCGCAACGATTGGGGCCTGCCTGCCTTCATGATCCTGGGCGGTGCCTGCGAATTGCTGCTGGTGGCCTGGGCCACTTCCCGCCCCATCACCAACCTGCCACTGATGGTGCTGGACCAGGACAAGACCCCGCAGAGCCGGCTGGTGATTCGGGGCCTGGAGAACACCGGCACGTTCCGGAAGGCGCAGGAGGTGAATGACCTGCACACGATCCGCCAGGCGATGGACCGCGGCCAGATCAGCGCGGCGCTGGTCATCCCGCCCGGCTACGCGGCCCAGTTTGTTTCCGCCCGGCGCACGAGCTCGCTGCTGATGGTCGTGAACGGCGCTGAGAGCACGCCGGCGCAGGCCGCGCGGCGGGCCATGCAGGGAGTGGCGCAAACCATTCAGCAGCGTCTGCTCCTGGAGCGCCTTGGCCTGGGGGCGGACGAGTTGTCGCGCTTCAACCTGAGCGTGCGCTTGTGGTTCAACGAGAATCTCTCGGAGGCCTTCTACACCACCCCGGCCGAGGTGGGCCTGATGCTGGAATTCACCGTGCTGCTGTTCGCGGCGCTGGCCTTTTCCCGCGAACGCGAGCTGGGCACCATCGAGCAGCTGCTGGTGATGCCGTTCTCCTCGCTGGAGATCATCATCGGCAAGTCCATCCCGGTGATGTTGATCGGCATGGCCGATTTCCTGCTGCTGCTGGGCATGGTGCACTTTGCCTTCGGTGTGCCGGTGCGCGGCTCGTTCCCGCTGCTGCTGGTGCTGGCGTTCGGCTACCTGTTGGTGGAGCTGGGCAAGGGGCTGGTTCTGTCGGTGCTCTCGCGCACCCAGCACCAGGCTTTTCTGCTGGTGCTGCTGGTGGGCATGGTGGACTTCATGTTCACCGGCTACGCGGCGCCGGTGGAGAGCATGCCGCAGCTGCTGCAGTGGTTCGCCAACCTGATCCCCGCGCATCACTGGCTGACGATCCTGCGCGGCATCCTGCTCAAGGGCGCCGGGCTGGAGGTGTTGTGGCCGAACGTCGTGGCGCTGCTGGCCCTGGGCGCGGTCATCGGCACGTTCTCGCTGCGCTTCGTGCGAAAGGCACTGGACTAGCGATGGACGAACGCAGCGCGGCGATCGAGGTCCACGATCTGGTGAAGGTCTTTGGCGATTTCACGGCCGTGGCCGGCATCAACTTCGCGGTGCGCACCGGCGAGATCTTTGGCTTCCTGGGCCCGAACGGATCGGGCAAGACCACGACCATCCGGATGATGCTGGGTCTGATGCGGCCGACATCCGGCTGGGCTCAGGTGCTGGGCGTGCGGATCGACGGTGAGGCGCGCCAGATCCGCCCGCGCCTGGGCTACATGTCACAGAAGTTCAGCTTGTACAACGACCTGACCGTGCTGCAGAACCTGCGGTTCTACGCCGCAGCCTATGGTCTCTCGGGAGCGGTGCTTTCGGCGCGCCTGGACGAAGCCCTGGCGATGGCCGGCCTCGAAGGCCGCGCCCACGTCAGGACGCGCGAGCTTTCCGGTGGATGGAGGCAGAGACTGGCGCTGGAGGCGGCCATCCTGCACCGGCCCGAGGTGCTTTTTCTGGACGAGCCCACGGCCGGCGTTGACCCGGTCTCACGGCGGGCGTTCTGGAACCTGCTGGAGCAGCTGACGCGCGGCGGGATGACGGTCTTCGTCACCACCCACTACATGGACGAGGCCGAGCACTGTCACCGCCTGGGCTTCCTGCAGCACGGCCATCTGATCGCGTACGGCACGGCGGCGGAGATCCGCGCCCGCACCGTGCGCGGCGAGGTGTTGGAGTTTGAGCCGTCGGATGCCGCGCGGGCCGTCAAGCTGCTGCGGGCCCGGCGCGATGAGGGCAGCCTGCGCGTGGGGGAAGTGGAGCTGCACGGCGCCCTGGTGCACGTGGTCGCAACCGACATACCGTCGCGCCGAGGCGAGATCGAGCGCCTGCTGCACGCGGCCGGCATCCAATCCGGTCCGATGTGGATCGTCGAACCCTCGCTCGAAGATGTCTTCATCTCCGCCATGAAGGCGTGAAGCTCACGTGGAAGGGAGGTTCCCCATGAAGAAACTGACTCTTGTCCCGGCCCTGCTGCTGGTCGTCTCCGCGGTCGGCTGCGCCGCACCGCATGCCGCCGCCATCCAGGCGTCGGGCCAGATCGAGGCGACGCAGGTTGCCGTTGCCCCGGAGCTTTCCGGCCGGGTGGTCGAGGTCTATGTGCGCGACGGCGAGCGGGTCGAGGCGGGCGATGCGCTTCTGCGCCTCGATGACAGCCTGCTGCGCTCCCAAATGGAGGCCGCGCAAGCGGCGCTGGTTGCGGCCCAGGCCGGGGTTCAAACCGCGCAGAACGCGCTGGACATCTCCAATGCGCAGCTGCAGGAGACGCTGGAAAGCGAGCTGGCGCAGGACGAATCCAATCGCCTGCACGACTGGTTCGTGCGCGACCCCAAGCTGTTCGATCAGCCAGGCTGGTACTTCTCGCGCCAAGAGCAGATCGAAGCCGCGCGGCGGTTGGCGGACCGTGCCCTGGAGGCGGTGGACGATGCCAGGACCGAACTGGCCACGATGACCGGGTCGGCGTCACAGGATGATTTCTCCAAGGCCGAACAGCGCCTGCTGGAGGCGCGGCTCGACTATCTGGTGGCGCGCAACGTCAATACCCGCGCCCAGAGATCCGCCAGCTCCAAGCAGCCCAAGGGCGCCTACAACAGCACGCACTGCGGCTCCAATGAGGGCTATCGCATACCCAACATGCACCTGGTCAACATCCTCTACGATTGTGCCGGCGATCCGCAGCTGACCCAGTCGGCCAAAGCTGCCTACGCGGACGCGCAGCGGGAGGTGACCGCCGCGCAGAACGCCTACAACGACCTGCTGTCCTCGCCCGAGGCCCAGCAGATCCTGACGGCGCGCGCTAACGTGGCGACGGCCCAGGAGTCGTACTATGCCGCCCTGGACCTGCTGCGCGGCCTGGAGACGGGAGACCAGTCGGCCGCCGTGCAAGCCGCGCAAGGAGCGGTCGGGCAGGCGCGGACTGTACTGGATCAGGCCAGGGCCTCGGTCACTGCCGCCCAGGCGGAGCTGAACCTGATCCTGACCCAGATGGCCAAGCTGACGGTGGTATCGCCGATCGATGGCGTGGTGCTGGTGCGCAGCATCGAGACCGGGGAGGTGGCACAGGCCACCGCGCCCGCGTTTGTCATCGGGAGGCTGGAAACCCTGAAGGTGACGGTCTATATCCCCGAGGACCAGTACGGCAGGATCGCCCTCGGCCAAAAGGCGCTGCTGAGCGTGGACTCGTATCCCGGCGAAAGCTTCTCCGGCGCCGTGACGCGCATCGCAGACCAGGCGGAGTTCACACCTCAGAACGTTCAGACCAAGGAGGGCCGGCAGACGACCGTCTACGCGGTGGAGCTCTCGGTGCAAAACCCTGAAGGCCAGCTTAAATCCGGAATGCCCACGGATGTGGTCTTCTTGAACGAATCCAGCGATTGACCAAAGGGGCCGATCGAAGCCTGACAGACGCGGCGCAACAGTTCAATAGGTGCCGAGCCCGCACCACGCACAACCCTCCCGGGAAAACGTCGCGAATGCGGGGCCGATGGATTTCAGGTACGGGGAGATCGCCTTTCCGCCTCGGGTGCGAGGTACGCGGCGGAATCGCAGGATCGCCAGCCGAGGCCCCCTTCCTACCTCGGGGGTCCTTCGCAAACGAACAGGAAGTCCCCCCAGCGAAACAGTCCGGCAGTGTGCTGCTAGCCGTGCGGATGCGATACACCATGGACGGTCCTCCAGTCCCCAACCACAACAGAGACGTCCCGTCGGGGCTCCTATTATCAGGCTTCATGGCTCACCTGTGCCTGCCCTGTTGAGCCGGCAATTCCCGGGATGGTCACGCGCGATGGGGGAAATCACAACGGGCAAGATTGCCGACCCGTGCCTCGAGTGCAGGTGAGAGGTCGAGGCCGGAACCAGGTAAAGTTTCTCCTATTTCACGGAGTCTGACCGCCGCTCGTTTTCGCCAATTGAGGAAAAATGACACGTGACTCGCGGCGGCTCATGTGCCTATACTGGGTAAGAGCATGGGGCAGAGAGAACGCGCCTGGCCCCCGGCGTGACCTGGTCTTGCTCCCGGTGGGAAGGAGACCCTCATGGCTGCCAGTTCAGCCTTGTTCAAGCGGCGCCCGGTGCTGAGCTACTTCGTCCTGACCTTCCTTGTCTCGTGGGGCGGCGTGCTGATCCTTGGAAGCCCGTACGGCATGCCGACCACCGTCGAGCAATTCCAAGAAGTATGGCCCATCGTTTTCATTCCCTATTTCCTGGCCCCCGCTCTGGCTGGCCTGCTGATGACCGCCCTGGTTTCCGGGCGGGCGGGATTGGGCGCGCTGCTCACCCGCTTGCTTCGGTGGCGGGCGGGCATACGCTGGTACGCCGTGGCGCTCCTGACTGCGCCCCTTCTGGTGGGGCTCACGGGCCTTGTGCTCTCCCTGGGCTCGCGGGATTTTCTCCCCGGCGTGGTCATGGCGCAGGACAAGATGGGGATGATCCTCAGGGGGATTGTGGTGGGGTTGCTATTTGGGGGCTTGCTTGAGGAGTTGGGTTGGACGGGATTCGCCGTGCCGCGGTACCGGCAGTCCCACAGCCTCCTTTCCACGGGGCTGGTCGTGGGTGGGCTGCATGGACTGTGGCACGTTCTGCCCACGTATTGGGCGACCGGGAACGAATCCGGAGCTCTCTCCCTGCCGGACTTCATCCCGCCCCTGTTCTTCTACGCGGGTGTGCTCCCGGCATACCGGATCCTGATGGTGTGGGTCTACGACCACACGCAGAGCCTGCTCCTGGCGATGCTGATGCACGCCAGCCTTACCGCCAGCGCACCCTGGATCCTGCTGCCGGCCGTGACGGGCGCGTCGCTCGTCATCTACTACCTGGTTCTGATCGCGGCGACATGGCTTG
>DATIPW010000263.1:0-4043 GCA_035471605.1 Anaerolineales bacterium
GGCGCAAGAAAGTGCGGGAGGCTGCAACATGGGGTCTGGCTTTTCCCTTCGTGCCGGCCGATTCTGGTTGGGAAAGCTGGTCTACTGGTGCTTCATCGCCGGGCTGGCTGGCTTGCTGCTGATCTACTTCTGTCGGGTTTCTGGGGTCGGGGGCCACGGACCGGCTAAGATCGAGCGATTGCTTGCCGGGCGGGCGGACCGTCCATACATCTACCGGGCGCTTTTGCCTGCTGCAGCCAACCTATTGTCACCGCTGCTGGATCCGCGCTTGGCGGCGCGCATTGGCGCGGTTGCGGAGCGCGCTCTTGGGGAGAACTTCTTTCTGCGTCGCTTCGACGGCGCGGAGTATCCCAGCCAGGCAGTTCTGATCCTGGTCATGATGTACCTTTCCCTGGTCGGTTTTGGCGCCGTGGCGTTCCAGTTCCTTGCTGACTTGGGCTACTTCCCTTGGGTCCGGTATCTCGGGGCGGTGGCGCTGCTTCTGGGCACCGCGCCGTTCATGCAATTCGGATACATCTACGACTTCACGACTCTCTTCATGTTCAGCTTGGGGCTGCTGCTCATGTTCCGCGGACAGTGGGGCGCGTACGTCGTAGTCTTTGCCTTGGGCACGCTAAACAAGGAAACGACCATATTTCTCAGCCTGATATTCGTGCTCTACTACTGGCATCGGCTGCCTCGGCGCCGGCTTTTGGGGCTGCTGACCATCCAACTGGCGATGTATGGGCTGGTGCAGGGCATCCTGAGATTTGTGTATCGCCAAAATCCCGGTAGCGCTGCCCTGTGGCACCTGCCCGATCAGGTCGCCGCTTTCAAGGCGCTTGCCCTGAGCGACCCGTTTCGGCTGGCCCTGACCGGCGTGAGCTTGATGATTGTGGCCGCGCTGATTGCGTACCGCTGGAGTCAGAAGCCCAAGATTTTGCGCAATGGACTTGCCATCCTGCCTTTGTTCCTGGTGTTGTTCATGTTGTGGGGCTATCCCAACGAATTCCGCGTCCTGCTCGAGGTGTATCCCATCGTCGCCATATTGGTTCTCCCCCCGCAACTTATACTGTCGGCGTTCCAAGATCGCCGCCACAGGCACAAAGAGGCCGCATTAGCCATCCCGGCCGCCTGAGTGCCGGACGCAGGCAAACGGCGTCAGCCTCGTCCGGTGCCAACTCCCGCGCAGATGGGAGCCTGGGACGCTTCCTCAGCCCGCTCCGTACAGCTGCTTGTGCACCGCGCTCAGCGCGCGCACCTGCTCCCCTGCGCGATAGGACGACCTTACCAGGGGACCTGACTCCACCCACCGGAAGCCGATTTCCCGCCCGTAGTTCCCCAATTCCACAAACTCCTCCATGGTGTAGTAGCGTGAAATGGGGAGATGCTTCTTGCTCGGCTGCAGGTATTGCCCCAGGGTAAGGATGTCCACACCCCAGGCACGCTGATCGCGCATCACCGCCTTGACCTCGTCCAGCTCCTCCCCCAGTCCCACCATGATGCCTGACTTGGTCAGCACGTCCGGATTTAGCCGCTTCGCGTTGGTCAGGGTTCTGGCCGCCCAGTCATAGCTGTCCTGCGGCTGCACCTTCTTGAACAGACGCGGCACCGTCTCCACGTTGTGATTCAGGATCTCGGGTCTCGCTTCCATCACGATCTTCAGCGCCTCGAGCGAGCCTTTGAAGTCCGGGATCAGCACTTCGATCGAACATCCCGGCAGCAGTTCCCGGATGCGCCGGATGACCATGGCAAAGATGGGTGCCCCGCCGTCCCTCCGGTCATCGCGATTCACCGACGTGATAACGGCATGCCTGAGGTTCATTGCCTTCACGGCTTGTGCAACCCGTTCGGCCTCCCCCCAATCCAATACTGCCGGTCGGCCGTGCTTGATGTCGCAGAATCCGCAGGTCCGCGTGCAAACATCGCCCAGCATCAGAAATGTGGCTGTCCCGGATCCCCAGCACTCCCCCAAATTTGGGCACATGGCCTCTTCGCACACAGTGTGCAGGGCTTTCGAGCGCATCAGCAGGTGCAGGCGCTCGTAGCTCTCGCCCGCTGGGGCACGCACCTTGATCCACTCGGGGCGACGCAGCGGCCGCGCCTCCTGGCTGCCGGCGTTGACGCGATCTCGGCTGGGGGCACGCGTCATGGACGGACTCGCGCAAACACCCGCATATGCTGCGTCATGCCTTGCGGACCCGGACGTGCACACCGTGCACTTCGACCACTTCGACGCGGTCCCCCTTGCGGATCTCGGGCGAGCCGTCTGCGGCCCGGGCCGTCCACAGCTCGGAGCCCACCTGAACCTGCCCGGAGGTCCCAATATTCGACCGCGCCACCCCGAACCTTCCCACCACGGTTTCAGATCCCATCTGGATTGGCAGCCGTTGCGCTCGGATGGCAAATGTCACAATGCCCGCGAACATCAATCCGATTGCCGTCCCCACCCCCACCACGAGCGGCACCGACACGCGTTCGAACTCTGGCACACCTGGAGAGTTGAATAGCACCAGGGCACCCACCACAAAAGAGGCAGCGCCCGCCGCGGTGAGCGCCCCGTGAGTCGGTGCCTTGATCTCCAGAACGAACAGCACAAAGGCTGTGATGATGAAGACCAGGCCGAACCAGTTGACCGGAAGGACTCCTAGGCCGTAGATCGCCAGCGCCAGGCAGATCACGCCCAGAAACCCCGGCACCCAGGTGCCCGGATGCGTCAGCTCGACCTGCAGTGCCAGTACGCCGATCGATAGCAGAATAAACACGATGTTGGGGTCGGTCACCACCAGCAGCAGCTGTTCAATCAAGCTCATATCGACCGTCTCGGTCAAAGCGTTTCGGGTGTCAAGCGCCTGTTCTCCCTTGGGCATGCTCACCTCGAACCCGTCCATCTGCTGCAGCAGATCGGACTGGTTGGGTGCGATCCAATCGATCAGTCCCGCCTCCAGGGCCTCGCTTGCCGAGGCGGCCTTGGCATGGTCGATCATGTCCTGTGCCAATTGGAGCGCCGCCGGCCCGCGCCGTGTCACCAGAGGGCGGACCGAGGCCTTCAAGATCTCGGTCTCCTTGGCCTTGATGGTGGGATCCAGTTCCTGCCCGCCCGTGCCAACTACGCTGGAGGCCCCAATGATCGCCTCGGGCGCCATGGCTGCGGCGTGCCCGGCCATCGTTACCAGCGCCCCCGCGCTTCCTGCCATGGCCCCGTTCGGGGCGACATACACGATCACCGGCACATGGCTAGCCCGGATGGTCTGGATGATGCCGCTCAGGCTCTTGGTGTCGCCGCCGGGTGTGTTTAGCCAAACCAGCAGCGCCTCCGCCTCGCGTCGTTCAGCCACCTCAATACCCCGCCCAATGTACTCGGCCATGGGCGGCGTAATCGGCCCCGTCGCCCTCAGCACCAGGATCAGCGGCTGGGCTCCTTGCGCCTCCGCCACTATGCTGCCCAGCCACATGGCTCCCACCACCAAAAACGATCGCATAAACCTCATGGCACCTCGTGAGGGATTATAACGCCCGCAGCGCTGGGCCGCCCGCCACGGGACCTCGGATGCCTGTGGGAAGCTAGAACTGACCTTCCAGGTACGCTCGCGTCCGTTCGTGTTTGGGATGCGTGAAGACCTCACCCGCCGGCCCCGCCTCGATCACCTCCCCTAAATACATGTAGACAACGTAGTCGGCCAGCCGCTTGGCCTGGCGCAGGGTGTGTGTCACGATCACCGTCGTGTATACGTTTTTTAGATCCAACAGCCGGCTTTCTATATTCAGCGCCGAGTTCGGATCCAGCGCGGACGTAGGCTCGTCGCCCAGGATGATCTCCGGCTCCACCGCCAGCCCGCGTGCCAGGCACAGCCTCTGCTGCTGCCCGATCGAGAGACTCGTGGCTGGGTCGCGCATCCGCCCGCAAACTTCGTCCCACAACCCCGCGATTTCTAGGTAGTGCCTGACGGCCTCCTTGTAGTCTTTGCGGCTGTGTTTCATCTTGTGCACATGCATGCCGTACGCCACGTTGTCATAGATGGACATGGGCAGCGGAGATGGCCGCTGTGCTAACAGCCCAATAC
>DATIPW010000264.1:0-9101 GCA_035471605.1 Anaerolineales bacterium
AGCCGCGGCGTCGAACAGCCGGCCCATGCTGGATGTTGGCCGCGTGTTGAGGCCACGACGCAGCTGCACTTGCAGCGTCTCGAGTTCCCCGGACGGGGTGGTCTGCACGGGCGGTAGGTCCTCCGCCCAGTCCAATCCAAGGCTCCAAAGCAAGGCCAGAGCTACCCGCGCGGGGCGCTTGATGGCCGCATCGCCCCCCGGCAGAGGAAAATAGCGCAGATGTAGTGCCCTCTCAAAACCCGAGTAGTCGGCCAGCAGGAACTCCCCTCCCCAAATCGCGCCGTCAGGCCCATAGCCTGTCCCGTCGAACGCCACGCCGATCACGCGCCGATCGCCGCTCAACCTGTGCTCTGCCATACAGGAGGCGATGTGGGCGTGATGATGCTGCACCGCGAGCGCCTCAATTCCTTCGGCCGCCGCACGCTGTACGGCGTAGCGAGTCGCCAGGTAGTCCGGATGCAGGTCATGCGCCAGGACGCTGGGAGCAACACGAAACAACCGCTGGAAATGTGAAATGCCTGCCTGAAAGGAGACAAAGGTCTCGTAATTTTCCAGGTCGCCCATATGCTGGCTCAAGAAGCCGTAGTTGCGGTTGGTGAGGCAGAAAGCGTTCTTAAGCTCGCCTCCGACGGCCAAGACAGGGGCAGCCTGCCAAGGCAATTCAATTGGATATGGAACATAGCCGCGGGCGCGCCTGAGCGGATATGGCAAGGACGCGGCCTGCTTGCGATGATCTCTGGCGGGACTCTGCCCCACCCCTGGCGCCTCGCGCACCACCGAGTCGTCGCAGCGCACATGGATCTTGCGATCATGCATCAGGAAGGCGTCCGCCAGGTCAGAAAGTCTTTGCCGCGCCTCATCATTATCTTTGACGATCGGCTCCTCGCTCAGGTTGCCGCTTGTCATCACCAACGCAACCGGAAAACCCTCGGCGCGCTCCAGCAGCAGATAATGGATCGGGGCATACGGAAGCATCACGCCCAGCCAATCTTGACCCGGAGCAACGTCCAGGCAGATGCTGGTCTGCCGATTGCGCCGCAGCAGCACAATAGGTCGCGCCATTGACTCCAGCAAACGTCGCTCGCCATCCCCAACCTGACCCTGGACGCGCGCTTCCCGAACGTCAGGTAGCATCACGGCAAAGGGCTTCTCAATGCGCAGTTTGCGGCGGCGCAGTTCCTGAACGGCTTGGGGATTGGTGGCATCGCACGCCAGGTGGAAACCGCCCAGCCCCTTGACCGCCACAATCCGACCCTCCGCAAGCAGGCGCCGTGCCTCCTGAAGTGCAGCCTCCCCGACGGCAGGCTGGGAGTGGCTTTCGCTGCCTGAAAGCTCAAGCCAGATTCTGGGTCCACAGACCGGGCAGGCAACCGGCTGCGCATGGAATCTGCGGTCTGCCGGATCGGCGTATTCGCGGGCACAGTCCGGGCACATCTGGAAATCCGACATCGTGGTCAGGGGGCGATCGTAGGGAATGTCCTGGACGATGGTGAACCGGGGCCCGCAGTTGGTACAGTTGATGAACGGATAGCGATACCGCCGATCGAGCGGATCAGACATCTCGCGCAGGCAGTCGGCGCACAGCGCCACGTCCGGAGAGATTGGTTGGAAGGCCTCCGGCACGCTCTTGGACTGGAGAATCTGAAATCCTGTAAAGCCGCGGGCGCCTTCGTAGGAGACCTGCAGATCGTCGATTCGGGAAAGCGCAGGCGCTTCTTCGCGTACCGCGCGCACAAATGTCTCGAGAATACCGCGCTCCCCGTCAACCTCGATTTCGACGCCGGCTGAGGTGTTGCGGACCCATCCCGGCAGCCCAAGCCGGCTCGCCAGGCTGTACACAAACGGACGAAAACCCACGCCCTGCACAATCCCGGTGACGTGCAGGTGGGCGCTCCGGTTCAACTCATTCGACATCCAGGGCTTCCATGTAGAACTCCTCCCCTGCCAGTACCCGCGCGCCGCTGCTTCCGCAGTTGGGGCACAGGATTTCGATTCCAACAGGATGATAGCGGGTGAAACACGCCATGCACTGCAGCTCGGCTTCTACATGCCGGAAGTGAAGTGTGGCTCCCTGCGCAGGAGTTCCCTTGCTTATTTCATTCCAGTAGAACTGAACGGATTCATCGGCGTAGGTCGAGATCTCGCCGACGACGAGATACAGGTCCGTGATGCGGGCGGCGTGGCGTTCAGCTGCCTTCTGGAGCGCTCGCTCCAGAATGGCCTGAGTGGCGAGAAGCTCATGCATGATTGGGTGGAATTCCGCGAGCCGGCTCGGCCGCGCGACGCCGAACCCAGGTGCCGACTGAGCCTGATTTCAGCGACGCCCGCACGCTGCCGGCCTGTGACAACCAGCAACTTGCCACACGGCCAACAGAGGAAGCCTCAGGTCGGTCTGTAAGCCGCATCCTGTCCAGCCAGGCTCGCAGGTTTACACCCAAGGGTTTCTTCCCTGCAGCCCGACCTGGGCGATCATCTATCTGTGCAGTCTACCCGAGACTCAAGAGGAGCGGGCCGCTCCATCGTCTCTGTTTGACCTTGCTCCCGACGGGGGTTGCCTGGCCGTCCACATTGCTGCAGACGCCGGTGGTCTCTTACACCACCTTTTCATCATCACCGGCTTCGGGGCAAGCCCCTCGCCCGGCTGTTCTTTTCTGTGGCCCGTTCCGACAGATTACTCCGTCCCGGGATTTCCCCGGCGCCGTGCCCTCTGGAGTACGGACTTTCCTCGACCTCCGAGACTCGGAGGCCGCGATCGCCCAACCGGCCTGAGGCCATTTCATCATACTCGCATGGCCACCTTGCGTCAACGCCGCTGGGCTCCGCTGGCGCAACCGGCCGTGGGGCGAGGCCGGTGGGGACCCCAAGGCCGCCAAGCCACGGTCCGCGTCCCCCGAGATGGGCCTGGCCGTTATACTGTAAAATAGACTTGCGCACAGCAAGAGGCGAGGTCAGGATTGGAATCGGGCAGGGGCAAGTTCATTATTGGTCTGACCGGAAATATCGCAACAGGCAAGTCCGTGGTTCGCAGGATGCTTGAGCAACTGGGGGCCTACACCATCGATGCCGACGAGTTGGCGCACCGCGCCATCAGGAAGGGCGCCCCAGGATACGATGCCGTGCTCGAGACCTTCGGCAGCTGGATACTGGATTCTCGCGGCGAGATCGACCGCAGCAGACTTGGCCGGCTGGCATTTCAAGATGCGGATGCCCTCGCCCGTCTGGAGGCGATTGTCCATCCCCTGGTCCGCCAGGCGGTTGATCTGCTTGTTCGTCGCTCACGCCGGGAGGTGAACGTTGTCGAGGCGATCAAGCTGCTGGAGGGTGATCTGCGCCGACGCTGCAACAGCATCTGGGTCACCGACTCGCCGCCAGCAGTCCAGATCGAGCGCCTGATGGCATACCGCCAGATGAGCCGGGAGCAGGCGGCCGAGCGTGTGGCAGCGCAGGGCCCGCAGAGTGAGAAGATCGCCCAGGCAGACGTCGTCATCCGCAATTCGGGAAGCTATGACGACCTCTGGCACCAGGTGCAGCAAGCCTGGCAAGAGCTGCGGGCAGGCGCCTCCTCGGAAACGAGCACCCAAAGCCAAAGCGATGGTGGCAAGCTTGGCATCAAGATGGGCCAGCCAGAGGACGCCACAGCCATCGCAGAATGCCTTCGCCGCCTGGGCAGCAGCAACGTCCGAGCCACAGCTTCTGATGTGCTGGCGGAGTTCGGCCAAAAGGCCTACGTGTTGCTCGTCCAGGACTCGCATCTGGCAGGAATCGCGGGATGGCAGGTCGACAACCTGCTCGTGCGCACGACGGACCTGTACCTCGAATCGAGCGTCGACGTTGAGCAGGGTCTGGGAATGCTTCTGCACGAAGTTGAGGAGCTTTCGTCCGACCTGCAATGCGAGGCATCTTTGGTGCTGGCGGGAAAATCGCTGGCGCTTGAGACCGCCATCTGGGAGAAGCTGGGGTATCGGCCATGCACTGTGGAGGAGTTGGCTGAGGAGCCCTGGATGGATGCAGAAGCGGAGTCGGCACCCGTGGACGCGGCCCTATGGTTGAAGGACTTGAGGTTCGATCGGGCGCGGCGACCGATCTAGCTGCCCACGGATCGCAGCGGGGCGGGCTCTCGGGCGGAAGCGGCGTCACGGGTGTGCTTCGGCAATGCCCCCTGCCTCAGAAGCCCCGTGCTGCAACCTGCAGCAATTCGTACTCTTTGAGGAGTGTCGCGGTCAGGCCCAGATACATCAAGCATAGACCCGGCTGGCCGCAGAACTGGCGGCCCGGCGGGCCCCGGCGGCAGAAAACGTGACTCAGCTCCTGAACAACATCCTCTTTATCTTCCAGCGCTTTGACGGTCAAAGCGCCGTTGACATTTTGCTCGTGACGGCAATCTTCTTTGGCCTGATGTACTGGCTGCGCGAGACGCAAGCCATGGTTCTGCTGCGCGGCGTCATCCTGATTGTCGTGTCACTCGTGCTGTTGACAAGCGTGGCAGACTTGCCAGCCTTTTCCTGGCTGGTGCGCAGCTCGATTCCGGCGCTGCTGCTGGCGATCCCCGTCATCTTCGCTCCCGAGATTCGGCGGGCGCTCGAACGCATCGGGCGCGCAGGAGGCATCTTCTCGCGGCTCACCAGCACGACTGAGGCAGAGCTTCAGGGAACGCTGCAGGCCGTCGTGGCGGCTGCCGCCCGGCTCTCGGCACGCCAGCATGGCGCGTTGATCGTACTGCAGCGGCGCGACAGCCTCGAGGACTTCGTACAGAGCGGTGTGCGCATCGACGCCGGCGTGACCGCCGAGCTGCTGCTGCAAGTGTTCTATCCCAACACGCCACTGCATGACGGGGCCGCTATCGTGATCGGTCCCAAGCTGGTGGCAGCCGCCTGTGTGCTGCCGCTTTCCTCAAGCGGCATTTTGAACAAGCTGCCTGACCGGCAAATGGGCCTGCGCCACCGGGCCGCGTTGGGAATCTCCGAGGGCAGCGACGCGATCGCCGTCGTTGTCTCTGAAGAGACAGGCAGCATTTCCGTCGCACACGGTGGACGCATGATCCGCCGCGTCGACTCGGATCGCTTGGACAACATCCTGGGAGCATTCTTCGCGCCATCCACGCGTCAGGCAGGCTTTCGCTGGCTCGCGCAGTTCTACGAGAACCTCAGGCGTGGAAAGGGGCAACCCGGTGCTCGGTGATCTGGGCAAGAACCTCCGCAGCTTGCTGTGGGCTCTGATGATGGGGCTCGCGGTCTGGGTGGCTGCCGTCACCGCGGCTGATCCCGACGAGGTGCGCTCCATGCCGGCCGCAGTTCCGATTGACGTGGTCGGACAGGATACCGGTTTGGTCGTTACCGGTGATCTCCCGCAACAAGTGCGCCTCACGCTGCGCGCCCCGCAGTCCGTTTGGAACCAGCTCACCGCCAGTCCTGACGCCGTCCGTGTGATCCTGGATCTCTCGGGCTTGCAGGCCGGTCAACACCGGCTGTCTCCAAAGGTCCAGATCGACGCCCGACCGGCCCAGATCGTGGCCATCGAGCCATCGTCCATCACGCTGACGCTGGAGCAGCTGGACACCCGGCGCCTGGCCCTGCAGACAACCATTTCCGGTCAGCCCGCGATTGGCTACCAGGCCGGCGAACTCAAGTTGGACCCACAGGAAGTCGACATCTCAGGATCTGCCTCTCAGGCGGCACAGGCCACCCGCGCCCGCGTGGTCATCAACCTCGCAGGCATTCGTGAGAGCATCGACCAGGACTACCCTGTAGAAGTGCTCGATCAAAACAACAAAGTTGTGGAGGGACTGACTGTTCAGCCCGCGAGCGTGCAGGTTTCGCTGCCGGTGATCCGCCAGGGCGGTTTTCGGGATATGGCGGTGAAGGTTGTCGTGCGCGGCCAGGTGGCCCCTGGATACCGGCTGGACAGCATATCCGTCTTTCCTCCGGTTGTAACGGTGTACTCGGCCGATGCGGATCTGGTGAGCCGCCTTCCGGGCGTGGTCGAAACGGAGCCGCTGGACCTGGACGGAGCCAGCAGCAATCTCAACCTTCGGGTGTCTCTGATGCTGCCCGCGGGTGTTTCCGTGGTTGGGCAGCAGACGGTTCTGATCCAGGCAGGTATCTCGCCCGTTCAGAGCAGCTTGACCCTTACCGGCCAGGTCGTAGAGATCACGGGGTTGCCGGAGGGCTGGACCGCCCAAGTCTCCCCGGCATCTGTGGACGTCATCATCTCGGGACCCATCCCAGTCCTGGACACTCTCCGGCCCCAGGATGTGCAAGTGACGGTCGACGTGACAAACATGGCGATCGGCTCGTATCAGCTGACGCCCAGCGTCCGGATCTTCACCGCCAATGTGGACGTCGAGTCCGTCAACCCCGGCGCGGTCGAGGTGGTGCTATCCAGTAACGCGCGGGCGACTCCCAGTCCGTGAGCATCGCCGGCCTCCGGGAGTTGCCCACCTTGGTGTGGTGGCCTCCGGCCCGACGAGCCCGGCCTCTGGCGTCGCAGCAAGTCACGGAATTCGTCCTGGCCTTCCGTGGCCGCTTTCGACAAAGCCGTTCGTAGATCCAGCAGGAGTAGCCCTGTGTCGAAACCCATCATAGCCCTGGTGGGCCGTCCCAATGTTGGCAAGAGCACTCTCTTCAACCGCCTGGTTGGCGAGCGACTTGCCATCGTGGATGACATTCCGGGGACAACGCGCGACCGCATCTACGCCGAGTGCATCTGGAATGGGCGCGCTTTCGGAGTAGTCGATACCGGGGGCATCGATCCGACCCACGGCGGCACGACCAAGCTCTCGATAGGATCCGCAGAGTTCATTCAGGAAATCAAGTCCCAGGCTCTGGTCGCCGTACAGGAGGCGCAGGTGGTGCTCTTCCTGGTCGACGGCGAGAGTGGCATTACTCCCTCGGACCGAGAAGTGGCGGAGACGCTCCGGCGGCACCAAACTAAAATCGCGGGCAAGCCGGCACGCCCGCCAATCCTGCTGGTGGTCAACAAGTGTGAGAACCAGGAACGGCGCGCGGCTGCGGTCGAATTCTTCGAGCTGGGGCTGGGCGAGCCGCATGCGGTTTCCGCCCTGCACGGCACGGACGTGGGGGAGCTCCTGGACGCTGTCGTGGCCGGCCTCCCGGAGGACGATTCCGAAGAAGACGAGACCATCAAGATCGCCATTGTGGGCAAGCCGAACGCAGGCAAATCCAGTCTGCTCAATCGGCTGGTAGGCAACGAACGCGCCATCGTCAGCCCCGTGCCCGGTACCACTCGCGACGCGGTCGACACGATCGTTCACCTGGATGACCTGCCGCTGACGCTGATCGACACTGCGGGCATCAGGCGCCGCGGCAAGGTGGAGCGCGGTGTGGAACAATTCAGCGTGCTGCGGTCGTTCAAGGCGATTGAGCGCGCCGACGTTGTGCTGCTGCTGATCGATGCTCTTTCGGGAATCACAGCTCAGGACGCACACATCGCCGGTTATGTTTCGGAGGCCTCCAAGTCCTGCATCATCCTGGTGAACAAATGGGATGTGGTGGACAAAGCGGCAGACACCCAGGAGCAGTACTCGCTGCGAATCCGCGAGGATCTCAAATTCATCGACTATGCTCCCCTGCTCTTCATCTCCGCCAAGACGGGCAGTGGGGTGGACCAGGTGCTCCCCCTTTCGATTCGAGTGCAAGAGGAACGCCTGGTGCGCTTGAGCACCTCAAAGATCAACCGCATCTTGCTGGAGGCGCAGGACTCCCACGCACCTCCGGCTCGAGCCGGACGGCAGCTCAAGCTCTTCTACGGCACCCAGGTGCGGACGGATCCACCGACGTTCATGATCTACGTTAATGATCCCAAGCTGATGCATTTCACATATCGGCGGTTTCTGATCAACAGGCTGCGCCAGGAGTATGGCTTCTTGGGGACCCCCATACGCCTGGTAGCCAAAGGTCGACGGGAGAAGTAGTCTCCGCCTCGATGCCCAAACAACAACAGATCGGCGCAGACCTGGGTCTGCGCCGATCTTCTGAACTGCTAACAGGCGTCGCCGAGCGACCTTCTAGTACAGGAAAGTTATGCTGAGCCCGTTTACAACCCAGGTCGGGTCTGAGCCGCCGGCATCCGAGAACTCCAGCTCCAAAAAGCCGCCCGAGACCGTCACATTGAACGTCGGGACCGCAAAGGCTCCCAAGGCCGCATCAACATCCGGCAGCATCACCGTGCCGTTCGCCTTGACCATCATGTCGTCATGGGCATAGTCATTGTCGCCCATCGTCAGCGCCACGGCATAAGTGCCATTCGCCAGCGCCACCTTGAAGGTCCGCGCCGCAGAACTGTTCATCACAAAGTCACGCTTCAGCGCGTCCGCAGGACCACTGCGGTCCCGCGACTCCAGACCCGATGTGCTGGTCCAGCCAAATGACCCAGAGTAGCTCGTGGCTTCGGTCACACGGGTGTAGCCTCCCGCAGCCAGGTCCGAACCAGCCGTGCCAAAGTCAAACTTGGTCGAGCTGGGAGGCGGAGGAGGAGGAGGAGGAGGAGGCGCGCCGGCGGTTCTGATTTCGACCCACCAGGATCGGTTGCCATCCGATCCGATGCCAAAGCGCGCACCGCCGGCGTTGGCGAACTTCCAATAGCCCCGATACGTTCCAATGGTACTCGGAGCGGTGAGGCTCACCGTTACATCGACCGTGCTGCCGGGCGGGACGTAGGCCGGCAGGAATGCACTGTCAGGGCCACCCATCTTTTCACCCGAGTCAAACACCAGGCTATAGGAGGTCGTCCAGGCGCAAGTTCCAACGTTCTTCAGGCGCCAGGTCTTGCTGAAGCTTGCACCTGGGGCAAAGACGGTACCGTCGGGGACAGTCACGTCAGCGATGAACTGGGCCCGATCGCAGCCGGACGGAGGAGGCGAGAACGCCGGCGAAATCGTCATCGCGTTCACGACCCATGTCGGGTCTGAGCCGCCGGCATCCGAGAACTCCAGCTCCAGCGTACCGCCCGAGACCGTCACATTGAACGTGTTGACTACGAAGGCGCCCAGGGCGGCGTCAACATCCGAGAGCATCACCGCACCGTTCGCCTTGACCACCATGTTGTCATGGGCATAGTCATTGTCGCCCATCGTCAGGGCCACG